>CAZQPN010000437.1:0-3212 GCA_964595215.1 uncultured Rubrivivax sp.
TCGGCCAGTACCTGCCGGCGCCGCTGAACCACCGCGGCTACGGCGTCGACCAGGTCATCGATCACATGGCCTACGGGACGGAGGGCATCTACGGCATCCCGACCTACGTCTCGTCGACCTACATCTTCCTGTTCATCCTGTTCGGCGCCTTCCTCGAGAAGGCCGGGATGATCAAGCTGTTCACCGACGTCGCGCTCGGCCTGTTCGGCCACCGGCGCGGCGGACCGGCCAAGGTGGCGGTGTTCTCGTCCGGGCTGATGGGCACCATCAGCGGCTCCGGGGTCGCCAACGTCGTCACCACGGGACAGTTCACGATCCCGCTGATGATGCGCTTCGGCTACCGGCCGGCCTTCGCCGGCGGCGTGGAGGCCACCGCCTCCATGGGCGGCCAGATCATGCCGCCGGTGATGGGCGCGGTCGCCTTCATCATGGCCGAGACGCTCGGGGTGCCGTACGCGGAGATCGTCACCGCGGCGGTCATCCCGGCGGTGCTGTACTTCGCCTCGGCCTTCTGGATGGTTCACCTCGAGGCCGGTCGCGCCGGCCTCGTGGGCCTGCCGGCCGACGAGCTGCCGTCGCCGCTGCGCGCCGTGCGCGAGCGCTGGTACCTGATCCTGCCGCTGGCGGTGCTGGTGTGGCTGCTGTTCGGCGGCTACACGCCGCTGTTCGCCGGCACCGTCGGCCTGGCGCTGACGGTGATGCTGATCCTCGGCGGGTCGGTCGCGCTCGGCCTGCCGGGCGTCGTGCTGCGCGTGATCTTCTGGGTCGGCCTCGGGCTGGTGGCGGCCAGCTTCGCGCGCTTCGGGATGGCCGCGCTGACGACCGGCATCGTCGGCCTGGTCGCGGTCAACCTGTTCACGCGCGGCGGTCGGGAGACGTTGCGCCTGTGCCGCGACAGCCTGGCCGACGGCGCCAAGACGGCGCTGCCGGTCGGCATCGCCTGCGCCATCGTCGGCATCATCATCGGCACGATGACGCTGACCGGCGCAGCCAACACCTTCGGCCAGTTCGTCGTCTCGGTGGGCGAGAAAAGCCTGTTCCTGTCGCTGCTGCTGACGATGCTCACCTGCCTGATCCTGGGCATGGGCATCCCGACGATCCCGAACTACATCATCACCTCCAGCATCGCCGGCCCGGCACTGCTGGAGCTGGGCGTGCCGCTGATCGTCAGCCACATGTTCGTCTTCTACTTCGGTATCCTCGCCGACCTGACGCCTCCGGTGGCGCTGGCCTGCTTCGCCGCCGCGCCGATCGCGCGCGAACGCGGGCTGCGCATATCGATGCAGGCGCTGAAGGTGGCCGCCGCGGGCTTCGTGATCCCCTTCATGGCGGTCTACACACCGGCGCTGATGCTGCAGCCCGGCGGCCCGCTGGCCGAACAATGGGGCATGCCGCTGGCGGTGGCCTACATCGTGTTCAAGACGCTGCTGGCCATCGGGCTGTGGGGGGCGGCGGTGATCGGCTTCCTGCGCGGGCCGATGAACTGGGTCGAGCGCGCGCTCGCCGCCGCCGCTGCCGTGACGCTGATCGCCGCGCTGCCGGTCACCGACGAGATCGGCTTCGCGCTCGCCGCTACCGCGGTCGGGCTGCACCTGTGGCGCCGGCGCGGCGCCGGTCAGGCCGCGGCCCCCGCGTGAGCCTGTGCCTGGCCACCACCGCGGTGGCCCTGACGGTCGCGGCCCAGGCCTTCACGCTGGCCTGGACGCACAGCGTCGAGAAGACAGAGTGGCGCGAGCGCTGGCGCGTCGAGGGCGCGTCGCTGGTGCTGGCCGAGGCACGCGTGCGCGGCTCTGGCGCCGGCATGGAGCCGCCCGAGGGCTCGGTGCTGCAGGACGGCTGGTGGGTCTACCGGCGCGAGCTGGCGGTGCCGGCGCTGCGGCTGGCGGTGTCGGGCGCCACCGGACGCGGCTGGCAGCTGTGCACCGACGCCGACGGCTGCATGGACCTCGAGGCCCGTCTCGCGCACGCGGGCACGGCGCCGGAGGCGATCGAGATCCGTCCGCGCCCTTGTCGAGCCCGATGAGCGATGCAGCGCCTGCCGCTGCGCGCACGATCGCTCAGCCGCCGGCGCGGCCGATGCCGTGGTATTCGAGGCCGAGCGAGGCGACGAGCGCCGGGTCCCAGATGTTGCGGCCGTCGAACAGCACCGGCTGCGCCAGCGTCGCCTTCAGGTGGTCGAAGTCCGGCGTGCGGAACTCCTTCCACTCGGTGACCAGCAGCAGCGCGTCGGCGCCGTCGAGCGCGGCGGCGGCGCTGTCGACGAAGGCCAGGCCGGGCACGCCCTCCATCACGCGTCGCGCCTCGTCCATCGCGACCGGGTCGTAGGCGCGGATCGTCGCGCCGCGCGCGACCAGCGCGTCGACGATGACGCGGCTCGGTGCCTCGCGCATGTCGTCGGTGTTGGGCTTGAAGGCCAGGCCCCACAGGGCGAAGCAGCGACCCGACAGGTCCTCGCCGAAGCGCTTGACCACCTTGTCGACGAGCACCCGCTTCTGCCGCTCGTTGGCCGACTCGACCGCGCTCAGCACCCGCAGGTCGACGTCGTTGTCGTGGCCGATGTGGATCAGCGCCTTGACGTCCTTCGGGAAGCAGCTGCCCCCGTAGCCGGTGCCGGCGTACAGGAAGTGGGTGCCGATGCGCGGGTCCGAGCCGATGCCACGGCGCACCTGCTCGATGTCGGCGCCGACGCGCTCGGCCAGCAGGGCCAGCTCGTTCATGAAACTGATGCGCGTGGCCAGCATCGCGTTGGCGGCGTACTTGGTGAACTCGGCGCTGCGCACGTCCATCACCTGCAGGCGATCGGACTGGCGCATGAAGGGCTGGTAGAGCGCGCGCATCAGCAGGATGGCGCGCTCGTCGTCGGCGCCGACGATGATGCGGTCCGGGCGCATGCAGTCCTCGACCGCCGCGCCCTCCTTCAGGAACTCCGGGTTGGAGACGACGGCGAAGCCGGTGTCGGCCAGCCCGCGCGCGGCCAGCTCCTGGGCGATCACGGCCTTGACACGGTCAGCCGTGCCCACCGGCACCGTGCTCTTGTCGACCACGACCTTGTAGTCGGTCATGTGGCGGCCGATGCTGCGCGCCGCGGCCAGCACGTACTGCATGTCGGCCGAACCGTCCTCGTCGGGCGGCGTGCCCACACCGATGAACTGCAGCGTGCCGTGCGCCACCGCGGCAGCGACGTCGGTCGTGAACTGCAGCCGCCCGGCGGC
>CAZQPN010000438.1:0-3207 GCA_964595215.1 uncultured Rubrivivax sp.
ATGATCGCGCGCTGGATCACGCGCTGGAAGCCCAGCGTCGGCTGCGTGTCGACCTCCTCGGTACCGCCGACCGTCGGCGTGTTCTCCTTGATGAAGGTCGCCAGGCTCTTGCGCAGCTCGTCGATGTTGGCCGCGCAGGCGCGCAGCACCTCGGCCGCCGACGGGTTGTCGAGCAGCGCCAGCAGCAGGTGCTCGACGGTGATGAATTCGTGCCGCTGCTGGCGCGCCTCGACGAACGCCATGTGCAGGCTGACTTCCAGTTCTTGCGCAATCATGCGGCCTCCATAATGCATTGCAGCGGGTGCCCGTCGCGACGCGCGGCGGCCAGGACCAGTTCGACCTTCGTGGCGGCGACGTCCTTGGGATAGACGCCGCACACCCCACGTCCTTCGTGGTGGATCTTCAGCATGATGAGGGTTGCCGTCTCCAGGTCGCGCTGGAAGAAATGCTGAAGCACCATGACGACGAACTCCATCGGCGTGTAGTCGTCGTTCAGGAGCACCACCTGATACAGCCCGGGCGGCTTGACCCGCGCCCGCTTCCGCTCGGCCACGACCGCGCCGTCACCCCCGTCACGCCGCGGAACGCGGGGTGTCGGGGGAGGTGACTGCGGTTTGTCATCTGGCATGAAATCATTCTATCGACCAACGGTGCGCCGCGTGGAACAAGGCTGGCGGCTGCCCGTGCGATGGTGAAGGGATAGCGTCGGCCGCAAGCGACGAAGTCGCGAGCCCATTCGGTCTCAGTTCTGGCGGTCGCCGAAAAGCCGACCGCTGTTCAGCGCTTGTCATGCGTCGCTGCGGCTGAGGGACCGTCATTGCCTTGACACATGGGGGCGGCAGCGGAAAAATCCAGGGCCGATACGCATGGGAGTACAGCGATGGCTGCCGGTACCGTCAAGTGGTTCAACGACGCGAAAGGCTTCGGGTTCATCGAGCCCGACGGGGGTGGCGCCGACGTCTTCGCGCACTTCTCCGCCATCCAGATGGACGGCTTCCGCACCCTCAAGCAGGGCAGCCGGGTGGAGTACGACCTGCTGCAAGGCCCCAAGGGTGACCTGGCGCAGAACATCCGGCCGGGCGACACCGAGGCCGGCACGCACACCGCGGGCACTGACGCCACCGCTGCCGCCACCGAGAAGGCCGTCGAAGGCTGAGGTGACCGGGGCGGCGCACCGGCTGCGCATCGGCTGCGGCGCACACGGGGCACACGGATATTGCACGACCGGGCTGGGCCGCCCGGGGTCAGCACGCTGACGGTCAACTCCAGCGCCAGCCAGTCCCTTCTGACCATCGCTCCGGGGCCGCTCGGATGTGAGGGGTCGGGTGTCCGCCGATCGCGCCGCTGGCCCCGATCGTCCGACAGGGCCCCCATCATGGCCGCCACGCCAACGCCGCGCGACAGGCGCCGGTAAGTGCGCTGGCAGACGGTCCTGGCCGCGCTGAGCCGGCAGACTGGCCATCCGGCCGTCGCGAACGCCTCGATGGTCGGCCCGAGATCGGAGTGCTGCCGCTGACCATGGCCCAGACCCAGAACCACCTGCTCGCGCAGCTGCCGCCCCGCGACCGCGAGCGGTTGCTGGCCGTCGGCGAGCCGGTGCAGCTCGTGCCGGCCGAGGTGTTGGCGGAGCGCGAGACGCTCGTGCGCCACGTGCACTTCCCTGTCGACGGCTTCGTGTCGCTGCTCACGGGCGTCGACCCGCATCCGAGCCTGGCCGTCGGCATGGTGGGGCGCGAAGGCATGGTCGGCGTGTCGCTGGCACTGGGCGTGCCGAGCACGCCGCTGCGTGCGATCGTGCAAGGCGCAGGCGCCGCATGGCGGATCGCGGAGGCCCCGTACCGGGCCGAACTGGCCCGCAGCCCGGCGCTGCGCGAGTGCCTGGGCCGCTACGTCTACGTCCTGATGGCGCAGCTCGCGACGTCGGCCGCCTGCCTGCGCTTCCACCGCATCGAGCCGCGGCTGGCGCGCTGGCTGCTGATGACGCAGGACCGGGCCCGTGCCGACCGCTTCCACGTCACGCAGGAATTCCTCGCCTACATGCTGGGCGTGCGCCGTGTGGGCGTGACGATGGCCGCCGGCGCGCTGCAGGACCGCGGCCTGATCGAATACCACCGGGGCGAGCTGACCGTGCGCGACCGCCGCGGTCTCGAAGCCAGCGCCTGCAGCTGCTACGCGTCCGACCGAAGGGGCTACGCGGCGGTGATGTGCCGGGCGACCGACGGGCCGGGGTCGAGCAATCCGGGGCACGCCCGCGTCGGCGCCGCGGATCTTTCTTGAGCGGGTCACCAGGCGGGCAGCGACCGCCGCGGGCGATTCGGCGCGCGCCGGTCGGGCGCAGCTTCCAGACGCCTCTGTTCGCCAGTGCACCGAAGGGACGGCCCGCGAGGCATACGCTGCGAGCACTTGGAGGCGCATATGAGCATTGGAACCATTCTTCTGATCGTCCTGATCCTGGTACTGATCGGCGTCGTGCCGACTTGGCCACACAGCAAGGGCTGGGGCTACGGGCCGAGCGGCCTGCTGGGCTTGGTCGTCGTCATCGTGCTCGTGCTGGTCCTGATGGGACGGCTGTGACACCGCACGAGTGTCACATGTCGACGGCGCGCGCCATCGGCTGATCGACCGGTCGGCCGCGGCGATCTGCCGGGCCGGGCCGGGCCGATCGTCTGTCCGTGCGCAGCCGGCAAACGCATCAACGGGCTCGCAGCGTCGCGAACCGACAACCGAAAGAGGTGAACTCATGACATCACGCCACCCCACCACCCTGGTCCTCCTGTCGGCGCTCGCCCTCGTCGGCGCCTGCGCCTCGGGCCCCTCGCGCAATGACACGGTGGGCCAGCCCTATGACAGCCGCGCGTCCGACACCATCCGCTACGGCACCGTCAGCGCCATCGATGTGGTGTCAGGCTCGGCGCGCACCTCCGGCGGCGGTGCCGTGCTCGGCGCGGTGATCGGCGCCGTGGTCGGCAACCAGATCGGCAGCGGCTCCGGCCGCACCGCGGCCACCGGCGTCGGCGCCGTGGGCGGCGCGCTGATCGGCAACGAGATGGAAAAGCGCAAGCAGGACGACAGCGACTTTTTCCGCATCCGCGTGCGGTACGAACATGGTGGCACCGGCGAGTTCGACTACCAGCACATCGGCGATCTGCGCGTGGGCGATCGGGTGCGGGTCGAAGGCGGTCAGCTCGTGCGCTACTGAACGCTGAA
>CAZQPN010000439.1:0-3205 GCA_964595215.1 uncultured Rubrivivax sp.
GCACCGGGCTGGACCTGGCCGACCTGCGCGAGTACCAGCACCACGACGACGTGCGCCACATCGACTGGAACGTCACCGCGCGGCTGCAGCACCCCTACGTGCGCCAGTTCCTCGAGGACCGCGACCTCACCGCCTGGTTCCTGCTCGACCTGTCGGGCAGCGTGGACTTCGGCTCCGGCGACGTCACCAAGCTGGCGGTGTCGACCGGCTTCGTCGCCGCGCTGGCGCGCGTGATGACGCGCCACGGCAACCGCGTCGGTGCGCTGCTGTACGGCCACCGCGTCGACACCGTGCTGCGGCCGGGCGCATCGCGCACCCACGTGCTGCAGCTGATCGAGCACATGCGCCGCCCGCGGCCGCCGGTCAAGGGCGGTGGCGGCACCGCCCTCTATGACCTGCTGGCCACGGCCGACGCCGTCGTGCGGCGGCGCTCGCTGGTCTTCGTCGTCTCCGACTTCATCAGCGCACCCGGCTGGGAGGAGGCCCTCGGCCGCCTGGCCCAGCGCCACGACGTCGTCGCGGTGCGGCTGTTCGACCCCGCCGAGCAGGCCCTGCCCGACGTCGGCATGGTCACGATCGAGGACGCCGAGACCGGCGAGCAGCTGTTCGTCGACGCCGGCGATCCGGGCTTCCGGGCCCGCTACGAGGCCCTGGCCGACGCCGCCGAGCAAGCGCTGGCCGACGGCTTCGCGCGCGCTGGCGTCGATCTGCTCGAGCTGGCCACCGACGAGGACCTGCTGGCTGCGCTGCTGCGCTTCGCCGACCTCAGGCGCAAGCGCCTGTTCGGCCCACGCATGCCGGCGCCGCGTCTGGCCGATCCCGCGCACGCCGTGCGCACCGCCCCCGTCCCGCAGGAGACACGCCGATGACCTTCCAGTGGCCCGACCTCCTGTGGACCCTGGCGCTGCTGCCGCTGCTCGTCCTGCTCTACGTCTGGCTGCTGCGGCGCCGCCGCAAGAGCACCGTGCGACTGGCAAGCGTCGCGATCGCCCGCCAGGCGCTCGGCCGCGGCCCCGGCTGGCGGCGTCACGTGCCGCCGCTGCTGATGCTGATGGCGCTGGCCGCGCTGCTGGTCGCCACCGCACGGCCGATGGCCAAGATCACGCTGCCGCTGTCGCAGCGCACCATCATCCTGGCGATGGATGTGTCGGGCAGCATGCGCGCCGAGGACGTGCTGCCGAACCGGCTCGTGGCCTCGCAGGAGGCGGCCAAGACCTTCGTGCAGCAGCTGCCGCGCGACGCGCGCGTCGGCATCGTCGCCTTTGCCGGCACCGCCGCGGTCGTGCAGGCGCCGACGACCAGCCGCGAGGACGTCGTCGCGGCGATCGACCGCTTCCAGCTGCAGCGTGCCACCGCCACCGGCAGCGCGATCATCCTGTCGCTGGCGACGCTCTTCCCCGAGCACGACATCGAGATCTCGCACATCACCGGGCAGCGCAAGTTCCCGGGCAAGGCGATCGGCGACGACCCGCCGAAGGTCGAGTTCACCCCGGTCGAGCCGGGTTCGTACGGATCGGCGGCGATCATCATGCTGACCGACGGCCAGCGCACGACCGGTCCCGATCCGCTGGAGGCCGCGAAGATGGCGGCCGAGCGCGGCGTGCGCGTCTACACCGTCGGTGTCGGCACCAAGGAGGGCGAGATCATCGGCTTCGAGGGCTGGAGCATGCGCGTGCGGCTGGACGAGGACACGCTCAAGCAGGTCTCGACGATGACGCTCGGCGACTACTACTACGCCGGCACGGCCGAGGACCTGAAGAAGGTCTACGAGTCGCTGAGCTCGAAGATGGTCGTCGAGCGCAAGGAAGTCGAGGTCTCGGCGTTGTTCGCGGCACTCGGCGCGCTGCTGGCCGTGCTGTCGGCCGGGCTGTCGGTGTTCTGGTTCGGCCGCATCGCCTGAACACCTGAAGGCCCGAGGCGCCCTGGCGTGCGGCGCCCACTGCACCGACGCGGCGTGCGCCGGGCCGACGGGCTCAACCGCCCGGCGTGGGGGCGGCCGGCGCTGGGGATGCGGTACCCGCCTGGAGCTTCTTCCATGCCTGGAAGCCGCCACCGACCGACAAGGCCTTGGGGTAGCCCAGCGATCGCAGCAGATCTGCCGCGTGCAGGCTGCGCCGGCCGCTGTTGCAGATGCACAGCAACAGGTGGTCGCGCCCGTGGTGCAGCTGGTTGATCATCTTGAAGAAGCTGCGCACGTCCATGTCCTTGGGCGCGCCGGCGTCGAGGACGTCCTGCTCGTTCTCGGTCAGTTCGTCGCCCAGCATGCGCTTGACCTCGAACATCGGGATGTGCACGGTGTCCGGGATCGCGCCCTTCATCTCGAGCTCGAAGGCCTGGCGGATGTCGATCATCGTCGCCAGCCCGAGGCGGCAGAGTTCGAGCGCCGTGGGCAGCGTGATCTCCAGCTGCGCGATCTGCTCGGGCGTGAACGGGGTCTCGACGGTCGTCATGGCGTGCGCCCTTCCGGAGTGCATCCGCATTGTCCCACCGCAGGCACCGATCGGGCGCCGTGGATGCGTGCCATCTGCGCGCGAGCCGAGGACGGCGGGTGCCCGCCAAAGACAGCGGACCTGCGCGAAGTGCAGCAACGGGCCGACACCCCCGCTGGCAACGACAGCGTGTCGCATGGGGCCGATCGCGGGACCTCCCCTCAGGCCGTCTCGGGCAACTCCGGCAGCAGGCCCTTCTTGCGCAGCATCGGCTCGACGCGCGGCGCGCGACCGCGGAAGGCGGCGAAGGCCGCACCCGGCTCGACGCTGTTGCCACTGCCGTAGATCCAGCGCCGCAGGCGTGCCGCCGTGCCGGCGTCGAAGGGGTCGCCGGCCTCGACGAAGGCGTCGTAGCCGTCGGCGTCCAGCACCTCGGCCCACAGGTAGACGTAGTAGCCGGCGGCATAGCTCGAGCCGGAGAACAGGTGCTGGAAGTGCGCCAGGCGGTGGTTCAGGCCGGCCACCACCGGATGGCCCAGGCGCGCCAGGGTCTCGGTCTCGAAGGCGGCCAGATCGGTCGGCGGCTCGGTGTCGGCCAGCGAGTGCACCGCCATGTCGACGATCGCGCTGGCCATGAAGCGCACCGTCTCGTAGCCCTGGCCGAAGCGGCGTGCCGCCTTCAGCCGCTCCAGCAGCGCGTCGGGGATCGGCTCGCCAGTCTGCCAGTGGCGCGCGTGGCGCTTCAGCACCTCGGGCTCGAGCGCCCAGTGCTCGAA
>CAZQPN010000440.1:0-3190 GCA_964595215.1 uncultured Rubrivivax sp.
GCCTGCTCTACGGCCGGGGCGGTGCCGACGACGGCTACGCGGTCTACGCCGCGGTCACTGCGATCGAGGCGCTGAAGGCGCAGGGCCTGCCGCACTCGCGCTGCGTCGGGTTGATCGAGACCTGCGAGGAGAGCGGTTCGGGCGACCTGCCGGCCTACCTGGACGCGTTGAAGCCTCGTCTCGGGAATGTCTCGCTGGTCGTCTGCCTGGACTCTGGCGCCGGCAACTACGACCAGCTGTGGCTGACGACCAGCCTGCGCGGCATGGCCAGCGGCACGCTGAAGGTCGAGATACTGACCGAGGGCGTGCACTCCGGCGACGCCAGCGGGCTGGTGCCGTCGAGCTTCCGCATCCTGCGCCACGTGCTGGACCGGCTGGAGGACAGCGCCAGCGGCCGACTGCTGCCGGCCAGCCTGCACTGCGAGATCCCGGCCGCGCGCATCGAGCAGGCGCGCGCCACCGCCGCCATCCTGGGCGACGAGGTCTGGAAGCGCTACCCCTGGGCCTGCGGCGCCGACGGCGGCGTCTCGCTGCCGACCACCGACGACCCGGTCGAGGCGCTGCTGGCGCGCACCTGGAAGCCGACGCTCAGCGTCACCGGTGTCGACGGCTTCCCGGCGCTGCGCGACGCCGGCAACGTGCTGCGTCCCTACACCGCGTTCAAGCTCAGCCTGCGCCTGCCGCCCACGGTCGACGCCGCGGCGGCGGTGCAGGAGGTCAAGCGGCTGCTCGAGGACAACGCACCCTACAACGCGCGCGTGACCTTCCATTCGGAAGGCGGCGCCAGTGGCTGGGACGCCCCGGCGCTCGCGCCGTGGCTGGAGCGGGCGATGAACGAGGCCTCGCTGGCGCACTACGGCGCGCCGCTGGGCACCATCGGCCAGGGCGGCACCATCCCGCTGATGAACCTGCTGCAGCAGGGCTTCCCGGCGGCGCAGATGATGGTCTGCGGCGTGCTGGGCCCGAAGAGCAATGCGCACGGGCCGAACGAGTTCCTGCACGTCGGTTACGGCAAGAAGCTGACCGCCGCCGTCGCGCAGGTGATCGCCGCCTGCCCCTGAGAGGGCGGCCGGCCCCTCCGCGGGGCCGGCGCGATCTTCCGCGCCATAGGCCCCTGGTCGCCAGGCTCGGCGCCGCGATGTGCGATCCGACCGGCCGCGGCGCCTCGCATGTGCCGGCCGTCACGGTCGGTCGCTGCATGTGAACGATCCAGGCCCTTGACCGGCCCTGGTGCGCCTGCTTGGAAAGAATCCCGACAGGCGTGCGCGTCATGGGCGCGCCCCACCCGCGCGGCATCGCATCGCCCGCCGCCCGTGGGGCTCGGCACGTGAACCCGGTCACGCGGCGGGCATGTTCGAACGCCGGCCAGCGCGCCCTGCGAGGGACCGTCGGCCGGCTGTACACGGCGCCGCACGAGGCCCCCCTAGTTTGTAAGTTGTCCAGTCGAATCAGGGACTTGGGCGCGGTGGCACGGTAGCTGCAGTGAACGGGCATTCACTGGAGTCCTGAATGTCTCTTCGTCGTCACATCCTTCCCGTTGCGGCCGCCGTCCTGGCGCTGGCGGCGGCGGTTTCGGTCCATGCCGGTCCGGTCAAGAGCAACGGCGCCGGTCTGGGCTCGATCAACGGCAACGGCAACGGCAACGGCAATGCCGGTGGCAGCCAGCCGGCACTCGCCGCCCCGACCTACTGCAGTGACGTCGGCTCACCCAACGTTGCCGGCATGACCTTGGGCGACGTCACCTTCAGCGGCAACACGCCGAGCACGAGCGCCGACGACTGCTTCGGCATCGTGTCCGGCAACGACGCCAACAGCGACATCAACGCGCTGATCGGGTCCGGATGGGACACCGGCTGGTCGCTGCTCGCCAAGGACGACAAGGACGGCAGCAGCGGCAGCTTCGGCGGCGTGTCCTTTGACCTGACCGCCATCGGCCTGGGCCAGACCGGCGGCAGCTGGACGCTGGCAGCGGGCCCGGCAAGCGCGTTGCCGTTGTATCTCGACTTCATCGCCGTCCTCAAAGGCAGCAACGAGTTCGCGCTCTGGTACTTCAACGACGTGCGCATCGGGGGCAACGATGGCGGCGACTGGGCCACCGTGTTCACCAACACGCAAGACGGGCTGCAGGGCCTGTCTCACATGAGCCTGTACGTCCGCCAGGGGACGCGCCCGCCGGAGATCCCTCCGCCCGGCACCGTGCCCGAGCCCTCGGGCCTGGAGCTGGCCGCGCTGGCTCTGGTGGCCGCGGGCGCCGCACGACGCCGCCGGCGTCCCTGAGCCGCGCCAGCTCGCCGGCAAGCGATGCGGGGCCCGCTTCGGCGGGCCTTTCTCATGCGGGCGATCGGGTCATAAGACCCCACGGTTGCACATTTGAACGCAGTAGTTCACATTTGATCTCGTTGGTATCGGACGCCATTCTGGTGCCGTCCAGCAGACCTCTATTCAACCGGAAAGGCAGTACCCCATGAAAAAGCTTCTGATCGCCGCCGCCATCGCCGCGGCCAGCGTGGCCGCGCAGGCCAAGGACATCGTCGACACCGCCGTCGCCGCGGGCAACTTCAAGACCCTGGCCACCGCGCTGCAGGCCGCCGGCCTGGTCGACACGCTCAAGGGCAAGGGCCCGTTCACCGTCTTCGCGCCGACCGACGAGGCCTTCGCAAAGGTGCCCAAGGCGCAGCTCGACGCGCTGCTGGCCGACAAGGCCAAGCTCACCGCGGTGCTGACCTACCACGTCGTGCCGGGCAAGGTGATGGCCGCCGACGTCAAGGCCGGCATGGTCAAGACCGTGCAGGGCAGCAGCCTGACCATCGGCACCACCGGCGGCGTCACGGTCGACAACGCCAAGGTGACGGCGACCGACATCGTCGCCAGCAACGGCGTCATTCACGTCATCGACAGCGTCGTGCTGCCAAAGTGAGGCTTGACCGGCCGCCGGGGTCCCCGCACCCCGGAGCCGACCGTTGCCATGCCCAGGGCCCCGTGAGGGGCCCTTCTTCATGAGGCCGTGACGCGCCGCGTGCTCAGGCCTCGCCCAGGAAGCCGCCCGACTGGTGCGCCCACAGCTGCGCGTAGTGCCCTTGCGGGCCCTTGGCCAGCAGCTCCGCGTGCGTGCCCTGCTCGACGATGCGCCCGGCGTCCAGCACCACCAGCCGGTCCATGCGCGCGATGGTGGACAGGCGGTGCGCGATCG
>CAZQPN010000441.1:0-3186 GCA_964595215.1 uncultured Rubrivivax sp.
CGCTGCACCGGCTGGCCGAGGCCAAGGGCGCGGTCGAGTTGCTGCTGGCCGACTGCTACGTGCGCCGCGACCGCGTGGCGGTGATCGCCTTCCGCGGCCGCAGCGCCGAGCTGCTGCTGCCGCCGACGCGCTCGCTGGTGCGCGCCAAGCGCGCCCTGGCCGGCCTGCCGGGCGGCGGTGGCACGCCCCTGGCCAGCGCGATCGACGCCGCCGCCGAGCTGGCCGGTGCGGTGCGCCGGCACGGCCAGACGCCGCTGCTGGTGCTGCTGACCGACGGCCGCGCGAACGTCGCCCGCGACGGGTCCGGCGGACGTGAGCGCGCCGCAGAGGACGCGCTGGTCTCGGCGCGCCGCATCGCCGCCGACGGTGTCGCCGCGTTGGTCGTCGACACCTCGCCGCAGCCCTCGCCGGTGGCGGCACGGCTGGCCGCCGCGTTGCGCGCCAGCTACCTGCCGCTGCCCCATGCGGGCGCGGCCGATGTCACGGCGGCGGTCCAGGCGCACACGCGGGCCGCGAGCGCACGGTCCGGCCGCGCCACCGGAGGCCGCTGATGGACTGGGCGCGCGACGGCGCGGACTGGCCGCACCGCGATCGCAGCCGATTCATCGATGCCGGCGGGTTGCGCTGGCACGTGCAGCGCTGGCCGGCGCCACGCGCCGACGCCCCCGAGCTGCTGCTGGTGCACGGCACCGGCGCGTCGACGCACTCGTGGCGGACGCTGGCGCCGCGGCTGGCCGCCTGGGCCGGCGTCTGGAGCCTGGACCTGCCGGGGCACGGCTTCAGCGCGGCCCCGCCCGACGGCGACCACCGACTGCGGTCGATCTCGAGGCGCGTGGCGCAGCTGGCCACCGACGCGTGCGTGCATCCGGCGCTGGTCGTCGGCCACTCGGCCGGCGCTGCGATCCTTGCCCAGGCGCTGCTCGACGGGGCCCTGGGGGCGCGTGCGCTGGTGTCGCTCAACGGCGCCTTCCTGCCGTTCGGCGGCGTTGCCGCGCCGCTGCTGTCCCCGCTGGCCCGGGTGCTGCACGCGCTGCCCGGCGTGCCGCAGCTGTTCTCTCGCCGTGCCGCCGAACCGGCCGTGGTGCGCCGCCTCGTCGAAGGGACGGGCTCGCGCCTGGACGACGAAGGATTGGCCCTGTACGGGCGCCTGATGCGTGATCCGGCACATGCGCGCGCAGCGTTGGCGATGATGGCGCACTGGGAGCTGCAACCGCTGGCAAGCGCCTTGCCGCGCCTGCGCGTGCCGTTGCACCTGCTGGCGGGCAGCAATGACCGGGCGGTGCCGCCGGCGCAGGCCCGCCGGGTCACGGCGCGTGTGCCGGGTGCGCGGCTGACCGTGCTGCCCGGGCTGGGCCATCTGGCGCACGAGGAGGCGCCCGATCTCATCGACGCGGTGCTGCAGGCGGCGGCGTGGCCGGAAACGGGCGGGGCCGGCGCGGTGACGCCGGCGCCGGCATCCGCGTCCGTCCCATGACGACGGCGGTCACGGACCGCGCCGGGGCGCCGGACGACGTGGCGCCGCTGTCGCTGCGCCTGCGGGACGCGACGTCCATGCTGCATCGGCGCGCGGAGCGTGCCGGCATCATGCCGGCGCTGCTGCAGGGCCGGTTGCCGCTGGTCGGGTACGTCGACCTGCTCACGCAGTTGGAGCGGCTCTACGGTGCGCTCGAGCGCGGGCTCGATGCCGGCGGTGCACCAGCGGTCCCGCCGGCGCTGCGGCGTCTGTCGGCGCTGCGCGGCGACCTCGCGCTGCTGCGCGCGCGCGCAGCAGCGGGCGGCATTGTGCCGCCCGCACCGCCGCTGGCGATCACGCGGCACTACACGCGCCGCCTGGCGTGGCTTGCCGGGCGCGACCCGGTTCGCCTGGCGGCCCACGCTTACGTGCGCTATCTGGGCGATCTGGCGGGCGGACAGGCGCTGCGCCGCGTCGTCGGGCGCGCCTATGGGCTGGCGGACGCGGGCCTGTGCTTCTATGACTTCGGGCCCCTCGACGCGGCGGCCGCGCTCGCGCTCGAGCTGCGCGCGATGCTCGACGCGCTGCCGGCAACGCGCGCCGATGCGCTGCTGACGGAGGCCTGCTGGGCCTTCGAGGCCCACGTCACGATGTTCGACGTCCTGGCCGCCCGCGTGCTGCCCGTGCCTCATCGGGCCGATCCCGTGGTCAATCCGCGTTGACGCTGCGCGCCGATGTGTCTATTCTTCTGGACATTGCGGAGTGACAACATGAGTTGACACCCGCTCGGGCGCGCCAGGTGGCGCGGGGAAGGCCGAGCATGCAGACCCAGGCGAGAATCGAAGAGGCCCTTCAGACGGCGTTGGCCCAGGCCGGCGTCCCGGGCAGTCCCCCGAAACTCGCTGCGGCAATGCGCCACGCCGTGTTTCCAGGTGGCGCCCGCATCCGGCCGCAGTTGTGCCTGGCAGTCGCGCGCGCCTGCGGCGACGACGACGCGGCGCTGAGTGACGGCACCGCGGCCGCCATCGAGTTGCTGCACTGCGCCTCCTTGGTGCACGACGACCTGCCGTGCTTCGACAACGCGGCGCTGCGGCGCGGTCAACCCTCGGTGCATGCGGCGTTTGGCGAGCGCCTCGCGGTGCTCGCCGGCGACGGCCTGATCGTGCACGCCTTCCAGACGCTGGCGCTGGCGGCCACCCGCTCGCCGATGCGGCTGCCGCGACTGATGGTGACCTTGACGCACGGCGTCGGCGTGCCCTACGGCATCACCGCCGGCCAGGCCTGGGAATGCGAGCCGCGGGTGGCATTGTCGGACTACCAGCGCGCCAAGACCGGCGCGCTGTTCGCCGCCGCGACGGCTGCCGGCGCCGAGGCTGCCGGTGCCTCGGGCGAGACCTGGCGCGCGCTCGGCGAATGGCTGGGCGAGGCCTATCAGGTTGCCGACGATGTGCGCGACGTGATGGCTGATCCGCTGCTGCTGGGCAAGCCGGTGGGACGCGACGCCGCACTCGGCCGGCCGAGTGCGGCCGCCGAGCAGGGGTTGACCGGCGCCATCGCGCACTTCGATCGCCTGGTGGCCTGCGCTGTCGAGGCCATCCCGCCCTGCCGCGGTGCCGGCGCGCTGCGTGCCCTCGTGCGTGCCGAAGCCGAACGCCTGGTGCCGCGCGCATGGTGTGCCCGCGCGGCGGCTTGGCCGGACACGGCGGCCGCGGCGGCGGCCTCCGGGCCGGCCC
>CAZQPN010000442.1:0-3177 GCA_964595215.1 uncultured Rubrivivax sp.
ATCCCCGGCGACTACGCGACGCTGGCCGTGCCCTGCCCCAACTGCGGCGGCCAGGTCAAGGAGAACTACCGCCGCTTCACCTGCACCGGCGCCGACGGCGCGTCGCAGGAGGCCGGCTGCGGCTTCTCGATGACCAAGGTGCCGGCGGGCCGCGCCTTCGAGATCGCCGAGGCCGAGGCCTTTCTGCGCGAGCACCGGCTCGGGCCGCTGGAGGGCTTCCGTTCGAAGAAGGGCTTCCCGTTCAGCGCCGAGATCCGCCTGGTGCGCGACGAGGAGATCGGCAACTTCAAGCTCGAGTTCGACTTCGGCGACGACGCCAGGCAGTCCGAGGCCGACGGCGAGCCGGTGGACTTCTCGGCCCAGACGAGCCTGGGCGCGTGCCCGAAGTGCAAGGGACACGTCTACGAGCACGGCAGCAACTACGTCTGCGAGCACGCCGTCGGACCGAAGCAGACCTGCGACTTCAAGACCGGCAAGATCATTTTGCAGCAGCCGGTGTCGCACGAGGAACTGCACAAGCTGCTGACCAGCGGCAAGACCTCGCTGCTCGACGGTTTCGTGTCCAACAAGACACGCCGCAAGTTCAAGGCCTTCCTGAAGTACGACGCGAAGGAAGGCAAGGTCGGCTTCGAGTTCGAGCCGCGCGCGCCGAGGGCACCGGCGAAGAAGGCCGCCGCGCGCAAGACGGTTTGAGGCCGTCGCAGGCTCGGAACGGCCGGTTGCCCTGCGGCCCGATGCGGCTTTTCACGAGGGTCCGTGGTCTGCCGCTGATGGCGTTCGACGGACTGGCCCGCCGCCCTCGGCTCGCGCGCAGGTGGCACGCATCCACAAAGCAGTCGCCGAAGGTCGGCAACGGGCCGGGTGCAGTCAATCCTCACCCGGCTGTCAGCCGTCACCCCGTGCCCCCAGAATCGCGATGGTGAGCGATCCCGTCAACGACACCCTGCTCGAAGGCCGTCACGAGCCCTTCGGGGCGCACGTGCGCGACGGTGGTGTCAACTTCGCGGTCTTCTCGGACCACGCCGAGCGCATCGAGCTGTGCCTGTTCGACGGCGCGGGTGACGACGCGCGCGAGGTGCGGCGCCATGCACTGCACGGCCCCCACGACGGCGTGTTCCAGGGCTTCCTGCCGGGTGCCCGGCCGGGGCTCGTGTACGGGCTGCGCGCGCACGGCCGCTACGCGCCGCACGAGGGGCATCGATTCAACCCGCACAAGCTGCTGCTCGACCCCTGGGCGCGCGAGATCGTCGGGCAGCATCGGTGGCGGCCCGAGCACCACGGCTACGACCCGGACGACCCGGAGGCCACGCACTCGTTCAATGCCGACGACAACGCTGCCTGGGCGCTGAAGGCGCGTGTGGCCGCACCCGCCGCCGGCCCAGCGCCCGGCTGGTTCAACGCGCCGCGCGTGCCGGTGGCGGAGATGGTGCTGTACGAGCTGCACGTGCGCGGCTTCACGATGCAGCACCCCGGCATCCCGCCGGCGCTGCGCGGCACCTATGCCGGCCTGGCGCACCCGGCGGCGATCGAGCACTTCAGAGCCCTGGGCGTGACCACGCTGTCGCTGCTGCCGGTGTTCTACGCCCTCGACGAGCCGGCGCTCGCGGCGCGCGGGCAGGTCAACCACTGGGGCTACAACACGCTCGGTTTCTTCTGCCCGAACCCGCGCTACGCGGTCCGGCCGGACGACCCGGCGGCCGTCGCCGACGAGTTCCGGCGGATGGTCGACACGCTGCACCGGCACGGCCTGGAGGTGGTGCTCGACGTCGTCCACAACCACACGCCCGAGGCCGGCGAGGACGGCACGACGCTGAGCTGGCGCGGCCTCGACCACGCCAGCTGGTACCGGCTGGCGGCCGACGACCGCAGCCGCTGCGAAAACCTGACCGGTTGCGGCAACACGCTCAACGTCGCTCATCCGCGCGTCGCGCAGTTCGTGCTGGATTCGCTGCGCCACTGGGTGCACGACATGGGCGTGGACGGCTTCCGCTTCGACCTCGCGCCGGTGCTCGGGCGCACCGGCCACGGGTTCGACCCCCAGGCCGCCTTCTTCACCGCGCTGCGCCAGGACCCGGTGCTCGCGCGCGCCCACCTGATCGCCGAGCCCTGGGACGCCGCCTACGACGGCTACCAGGTCGGCCGCTTTCCGGGCCGCTTCCTGGAGTGGAACGACAAGTTCCGCGACGGCGTGCGCCGCTACTGGCTCGGCCTGGGCACGCGGCGCGGCGAGTTCGCACGCCGCTTCGCCGGCTCGAGCGACCTCTTCCACCATGGCCAGCGCCGGCCCAGCGCGTCGGTCAACTTCGGCCCCGCGCATGACGGCTTCACGCTGGCCGACCTGACCGCCTACAGCCGCAAGCACAACCACGCCAACGGCGAACACAACCGCGACGGCCGCGACGGCGAGCCGGCGGCCAACTTCGGCCACGAGGGTCCGACCGACGACCCGGCGATCCGGGCCACGCGCCAGCGCGTGCGCCGTGCGCTGCTGGCCACGCTGGTGTTCGCCCAGGGCACGCCGATGCTGGCCGCCGGCGACGAGCTTGGCCGCAGCCAGGGTGGCAACAACAACGCCTACAACCAGGACAACCCGACCGGCTGGGTCGACTGGGCGATGGTCGACGAGGACCTGCGCGCCTTCACCGCGCGCTGCCTGGCGCTGCGCCGCGCCGAGCCGGCGCTGCGCCACGACCGCTGGACGCTGCACGCGCCGCGCGACCGTGGCGACTGCGCCATCGTCTGGCTCGCCCCCGGCGGCCGCGTGCTGGCCGACGGCGACTGGCAGGATCCGCGCGAGCACGCGTTCGCCTGCCAGCTCACCTCGCTCGGCGACGACGGCATGCCGGCCGCGCGCTGGCTGGTCGTCTTCAATCCCGACCCGGTGCCGGTGCCGTTTCGGTTGCCTGCCCACCCGTGGACGCTGGTGCTCGACAGCAGCGGCGACCTGCCGCCCGGCCCGGTGCCGGGCGACCGGCCGCTGGCCGTGCCGGCACGTGCGCTGCTGCTGCTTCGCGCCGGCGCGGCCGCCTGACGCCGCCAAGCACCGCCCGGCATCGATCCCGCCGCCCGCTCCGACCCGATCCGACCTGCAAGGCACCGCCCCATGGACCTGAACCAACGCGCCGCCGGCATCCTGCTGCACCTGACCTCGCTGCCCGGGCCGCACGGCATCGGCGA
>CAZQPN010000443.1:0-3168 GCA_964595215.1 uncultured Rubrivivax sp.
CATTGGCAGACGCCTGCAAACGGCGGCTTTCTGGCGTCCTGCCAGGTGATGCCCACCGGCTTCTTCGCGCGAACCGCTTTGTCTCTGTGCGCCACGGTGTGGGAGTCCGCCAAGTTCGCCAAACGACTTCTCTGGGCGCCAGGAGATGGCCGCGTGGCCCGAGCAGGGCATGCGAGTGTTGGTGAGGATGCGGCGCCTGACCTGCTGAACGCGTCGTGCACAGAGAACCGCGGCACACGGTTGCGGCCACCGGCAGGACTGACCTCACGGTCGCAGGCTGCGGCTGCGGCGGTAGGTCGGCCTCGATCCCTGCCGCCAGCAGCGCGGCCAGTGCCTGCGCGAACGGCGTACCCAGCAGCGTCAGCGCGTCCTCGTCCTCGCTGCTGACGAGGTGGCCGCGGCCGATGGCCCGTGGGCCCTGTCGGTTGCAGCGGTCCAGGCGCAGCGAAACGCTGGCGCTGGAGTGATCGGTCCCGTCACGTGGCCGTCGGGCCGTGGAGCGCGCGGGATCGATAGGCGAGCGGAATCAGCGCGCGCGCGCCTTTCGGCGCGCCTTGGGCTCGGCGGCGGGGGGGGTCTCGAGCAGCTTCATCGCCTCCAGCGACTTGAGCAGCGCGCGCACGCGCGGCGGCACCATCCGGTTGCCCGGCATCACCGCGTGCACCGGCAGCGCTGGCGGGCGGTGCTGTGGCAGCAGTTCGATCAGGCGGCCGGCGGCAAGATCGGCCGCGGCCATGATCTCGGGCACCTGCGCCAGACCGAGCCCGAGCAGCGCCGCCTGCACCATCGCCTCGCCGTCGCTCAGGCGCACGCCTCGGGCGGGCTGCAGTGCCACGGTACGCGGGCCGACGCCGAAGTGCAGCGCCCGGTCGCGCCCGGTGGCCGGTACGCGGAACAGGATCTGCCGGTGCGCCGACAGCTCGTCGAGCGCCTTTGGCGTGCCGTGCCGCGCCAAGTAGCCGGGGGCGGCCACCAGCAGCAGCTGCTGGCTGGCAAAACGGCGTGCGACCAGGGTCGAGTCCTGCAGCTCGCCCACGCGGATGACGACATCCACGCTGTCCTTGACCGGGTCGGCGTAGGCGTCGTTGAAGCGCGCGTCGAGTTCCAGCGCCGGGTGCTGCTGCAGCAAACGCGCCAGCACCGGCAGCATCACCATGCGGCCGAAGACGATGGGCATGTCGATTCGCAGCGTGCCGCTGGGCGCTGCGCGCACACCGGCGGCTTCGCTCTGCAGCTCTTCCAGTTCCGCCAGCACGCGCTGGCAACGCTGGAACAGACGCTCGCCGTCGGTGGTGAGGCTGACATGGCGCGTGGTGCGGTGGAACAGGCGCAGGCCCAGTGTGGCCTCGAGCCGCCCCACAGCCTTGGCCAGAGTCGAAGGCGAACTCCCGAGCTCGCGCGCCGCAGCCGCAAAGCCGCCGTGCTTGACGGTCTCGGAGAAGGCCAGGAAGGCCTGCAGACCCTGCATCACTGATTCCTGCATTGAAGAAGAAAGGGCCTCAATGTTAAGACACTGACGCGTATTGTCATCCGACGCCAAGCACCTAATACTGACGTTGTCCGTGGCGCCGCGGGCACCTCCACCCCGCAACCGCCGACATACAAAGCGAGACCGCCATGTACGTGATCCACCAATCCACCCCCACCGCGTCAACCCTCCCCGGCATCGCCCACGCCACGTGGGCCGGGCACGACGACGGTTTGCAGGAACTGTCCCTGTGGCGCCAGACCCTGGCCGCCGGCGCCGTCACGCCGCCGCACCGCCACGACTGCGACGAGGTGGTGCTCTGCCAAGCCGGCTGGGGCGAGCTGCACATCGACGGCCAGGTGCGGCGTTTCGGCGCCGGCAGCACGCTGGTACTGCCCCGCGGGCGCGAGCACCAGATCTTCTGCGTCGGGCCGATGGCGCTGGAGATCATCGGTATCTTCGGCACCACGCCAGTGACGACATACGGCGCCGATGGCCAGGCGTTAGCGCTGCCCTGGCGCACCTGAGATCGGCGAGCGCCAAGGCCTGCTTAGCGAACACTTATGAAGTGCTTAAGCGCGAGTTAGGAGCGCTGCGCTGCGGCCGTTCCTAGAGTGCAGACCACGCCGAAAGCGAGCCGGCAGCACCACCCTGCGCCGCGCTGCTGAACTGACCCCTTTCACACACCAAGGAAGAAGCCATGACCATGCTTCGGACCCTGCGCCGCTTGCGCACCGCATCCCCCGCCCTGACTGCCGCAACACTAATGGCACTCGCCGCTGCCAGCAGCTTCGTCGCTGACCCGGTGCAGGCCGAAGGCCCCCCCGAGGCCACGCCCGGCCACGGCACGAAGACGACACCGCAGCGCCCGTCGGACCGCGATTTAGTCCCGCTCGGCCGCTACCTGGTGCAGACCACCGGCTGCAATGACTGCCACACGCCGGGCTACGCCCAAAGTGCGGGCGCGACTCCCGAAGCCCAATGGCTGACTGGCGACCAGTTGGGCTGGCGCGGCGCCTGGGGCACCACCTACGCGACCAACCTGCGCCTGAGCCTGGCGCGCTTCAGCGAAGGCCAGTGGCTGCACTACGCGCGTAACCTGCAGACGCGCCCGCCCATGCCCTGGTTCGGGCTGCGTGAGATGTCCGACACCGATCTCGTCGCCATCTACCGCTACGTACGTGCCTCAGGGCCGGCAGGGCAGCCGGCGCCACAGCCGCTGCCGCCCGGCCAAGTGCTGGACGGGCCGGCAATCCTGTTCCCCGGACCGCTGCAGTGAAGTCCGGCCCTGTGCGGCCCACCACGCCAGGGGCACGCCATGACTCTCCAGGGCATTGATGCTGACATGAACGCGCCTGCCGTGTGGGCCCACATTGACGACATCCAGCGCGACATCGATCGCATCAACGTCGTCATACCACCGGCCCCAGCCCCAGCGGCCTCGGCGTCAGCCGGTGTCTGATGCTGGAGGCGCCGCCGGCGCAGCTGCTGTACAGCCGCGTGGCGGCCACGGGCTGGGGGGCCGACATGGTCGACGTCGCGCTGCTGAGCATGACGTTCCCGCACCGCACCAGTGTGTTGTCGGAGCTGGCCACCCAGGTGCCCCCCCGCGGCGATGCGGCCCACACTGGAACTCGCCCAACTTGTCCGGCCGATTCAGGGCGACGAGTTCAGCGTGATGGATGTCGCGTCAGGGTCGG
>CAZQPN010000444.1:0-3168 GCA_964595215.1 uncultured Rubrivivax sp.
ATCGCGAAGGCGAAGTCGGCGAGTCCCGAGTGGCGCGCCAGCGTCTCGCGCGCCAGGCAGATCGTGCGCGTGTCGATGGCCTCGGCCGCGCCGCCGTGCGCGGTGCCGGCGACCGCGTGGCGCAGCCAGCCGGCGTCGCCGAGCGATCGCACGAGGGCGCGGCAGGCGGCATCGACGTCCGTGCCGTGCGCATGCGAGATGTGCCCGGCGGCCCAGGCGTCGAGCTCGCGCGCGAAGGTGCGGTGGCGGTCGTCGAAGAAGGGCCAGTCGAGGTGGGCGGTGGGGTCCATCGTCGTGCCCTTCAGTTGCCCTCGAACACCGGCCGCTGCTTGGCGACGAAGGCCTCGTAGGCGCGCCGGAAGTCCTGCGTCAGCATGCAGATCGCCTGCGCCTGCGCCTCGGCCTCGATCGCCTGGTCGATCGTCATCGCCCATTCCTGGTGCAGCATGGTCTTGGTGATGCCGTTGGCGAAGCTCGGACCGGCCGCCAGCGAGCGCGCCAGCGCAATGGCCTCGGCGTGCAGCGCGTCGGGCTCGACCAGGCGGTTGAAGAAGCCCCAGCGCTCGCCCTCCTCGCCGCCCAGAGAGCGCCCGGTGTAGAGCAGTTCGCTCGCGCGGCCCTGGCCGACGAGGCGCGGCAGGATGGCGCAGGCGCCCATGTCGCAGCCGGCCAGGCCGACGCGGTTGAACAGGAAGGCGGTCTTGCTGCGCGCCGTCCCCAGCCGCAGGTCCGACGCCATCGCGACGATCGCGCCGGCACCGGCGCACACGCCGTCGACCGCCGCGACGATGGGTTGCGGGCAGCTGCGCATCGCCTTGACGAGGTCGCCGGTCATGCGCGTGAACATCAGCAGCTCGGGCGCGGGCAGCCGGACCAGCGGGCCGATGATCTCGTGCACGTCGCCGCCGGAGCAGAAGTTGCCGCCGGCCCCGGTGACCACCACCGCGTGCACGTCGGTGGCCTGTTTGAGCGCGAGGAACAGGTCGCGCAGCTCCGCGTAGCTGTCGAAGGTCAGCGGGTTCTTGCGCTCGGGACGGTTCAGCGTCACGGTGGCCACGCCGGCGTCGCAGTCCCACTGGAAGTGCGTCGCGCGGTAGGCGGCGAGCGAGCGGCGGTTGCCGGCCGCCAGCGCGGGGTTGAGGTCGGGGGTGCTCATCGGCTCTCCGTCGGTTCGGGGGATTCGGGGGGCAGGGGACGCGCCGGAGCGCCATCGGCGCCGTCCAGCGCCGTACGCTCGGCGGTGGTCACGCGCAGCCGGCCGAGCAGCCCGTGCAGCGTGCGCTGCTCGGCTGCATTCAGGCCGCCGAGCAGCTCGATCACCCAGGCCTCGTGCGCCGCGGCCATGAGCTCGAACGCGGCGCGGCCGGTGGGCGTCAGGCGCAGCAGAAATGCGCGGCGGTCGTCGGGCGCGCTCTCGCGCTGCACCCAGCCGTCCTTCTCGAGCTGGTCGGTCAGACCGGTGACGCTGCCGCCGGTGACCATCAGGTGGCGCGACAGCTCGTTCATGCGCAGGCCTTCGGGATGGCGGTGCAGCTGGGCGAGGTAGTCGAAACGCGGCAGCGTGGTGCCGAACTGGGCGCGCAGCCGGCGCCGGATCTCGGTCTCGATCTGGGTCGCGCAGGCGAGCAGGCGCAGCCACAGCTTGAGCGACGCATGGTCGCCCTCGACCGCGCGTGCCTCGTGTCCGGCCAGGTGCTGCTGCACGCCACCCGGCACCAGGCGCAACTCGCGTGCCGCGCGTGGGGGTCGCGAGGGGCGCGGCCGCACCGGTGGGCTCATCTCACATCACCTCGCCGCCGCTGACCGACAGCGACTGCCCGTGCACCGCGGCGGCGCCGTCGCCACACAGCCAGGCGACCAGCTCGGCCACCTCCTCCGGCCGCACCAGACGGCCCTGCGGGTTGTGGCGCGTGAACTCGGCCATCGCCTCGGCGGTGCTGCGGCCGGTCTTGTCGACGATGCGCTGCACGCTGTCGGCGACGATGTCGGTGTCGGTGAAGCCAGGGCAGACGGCGTTGACGGTGATGCCCTGCGTCGCGATCTCGAGCGCCAGCGAGCGCGTCAGACCGATGACGCCGTGCTTGGCCGCGGCGTAGGCGCTGCAGTAGGCGTAGCCACGCTGGCCGGCGGTGCTCGCCACCTGCACGATGCGGCCGGCGCGCGCGGCGAGCATGTCCGGTAGCGCGGCGCGCGTGCACAGGAACGTCCCCGTCAGATTGACCGCCAGCATGCGCTGCCACAGGGTATCGTCGGTCTTGACCAGCGGCGCCGTGGTGGCCTGACCGGCGTTGTTGACGAGGATCGCGACCGGGCCATGCGCCTGGCGCGCGGCCTCGAAGGCGGCGGCCACCTGCGTTGCGTCGGCGACGTCGCAGGCCAACGCCAGCACTGTCGCGCGCGGCGGCAGCGTGGCGGCGAAGCGGCGCAGCGCGTCGAGGTCGCGCCCGAGCAGCGTCAGGCGCACGCCGTCGTCGGCCAGCCGGCGCGCGATGGCCGCACCGATGCCGCGCGCGGCGCCGGTGACGACGGCGTGCCGGCCGGTCAGCGCCGGCGTGGCGTGGACAGGCGGGTTGCTCATCGAGCCGGTCGTCGGTCAGCGGGCCGTGGGTCCGGACGCCACGGCGCGGCCACCAGGCCACGGTGGCCGAGGCCGAGCCTCTGGTGCGCCGCGGGCGGGGAGCGGTGGCAACGGTTCACGGCCGTCAACCCGTATGCGTCGCCTTCTCGCGCGCAAACAAGGACTCCATCTGCCGCTTGCCGGCGAGGTACTGCTTCGGCCAGGCGATCGGCGTGTAGCCGATCTTCGCCGCCTCGGTCAGCGTCCACGCCGGGTTGGCCAGGTGCGGCCGCGCCACTGCGCACAGGTCGGCGCGACCCGAGGCGATGATGCTGTTGACGTGGTCGGCCTCGCTGATCGCGCCGACCGCGATCGTCGGGATGCCGGCCTCCTGGCGGATGCGGTCGGCGAACGGCGCCTGGTACATGCGCCCGTAGGTCGGTTGCTGCTGCGCGCTGACCTGGCCCGACGAGCAGTCGATCATGTCGGCGCCGGCGTCCTTGAACGCGCGCGCGCTCGCGTCCGCGTCGGCCGGCGTGATGCCGCCGTCGACCCAGTCGTGGGCCGAGAGGCGCACCGACAGCGGCAGCGCGTCCGGCCACGCGGCGCGC
>CAZQPN010000445.1:0-3166 GCA_964595215.1 uncultured Rubrivivax sp.
TGGTGCTCGGCCAGCCCAAGGCCACCGTGCGTCGCAACTCCTCCCGCCCGGCGATCCACGCCGCCGGCATCGTCGCCAAGGTGCTGACCGCGCCGGCGTTGCGCGCTGCCTGGGAGGCCGACGTCGCGGCGATGCGCGACCGCATCCTGGCGATGCGCCGGCAGCTGCACGCGGTGCTGGCGCAGCGCCTGCCCGGCCGCGACTTCGGCTACTTCCTGACCCAGCGCGGCATGTTCAGCTACACCGGTCTGAGCGCCGCCCAGGTCGACCGCCTGCGCGACGAACACGCGGTCTACCTGGTGCGCTCGGGCCGCATGTGCGTGGCCGGGCTGAACAGCGGCAACGTCGGCCACACGGCCGAGGCGCTGGCGGCGGTGCTGGGCTGAGCCGAGGCCGGCCCGCCGCGGGCACACCCGCCCGGCGCGCCCTCAGTGCGGATCGTCCGCCTCGGGGGCGTCGATGCCGGCGGCAGCCAGCACGGTCCGGCGCAGCCAGCGATGGGCCGGCTCGGCCTCGCGTCGGGCGAGCCACACCATCTCGACCGTCAGCGGCGCGATCTCGACCGGCAGCGGACGCGTGACCAGTTCCTCCGCCGGTGCCGCCGCCGTCACGTAGGTCTCGGGCAGCACGGTGACGAGGTCCGACTGGCGGATCACCTGGCCGGCGGTGTGGTACTGGTTGACCGTCAGCAGCACGCGGCGACGCCGGCCGAGCCGCGCCAGCGCCTCGTCGACCTCCGCGTAGGCGCGCCCCGACACGCTGACCAGCACGTGGTGGGCGGCGCAGTAGCGGTCCAGCGTCAGCTCGCCTTCGGCCAGCGCGTGGCCGCGGCGCATCACGCAGACATAGGGCGTTCGGTGCAGCTGCCGATGATTGAGAAGTGCGCGCTCACCTTCAACCAGGATGGCGCTGAGCAGTGACGGGAAGTGGCCGATCGCCAGATCGGCCAGGCCGTCGTGCAAAATTGGCCGCGGGTCGCGCGTGGTCAGCGGCAGGATGCGCAGGTCGGCCTGCCCCTGCACCGCCTCGATCGCGCGGACCATGGCCGGGGCCAGCGCCGTGGCGAGTGCATCGGCCATCGCGACCCGGAACTCGACGCGCATCGTGCGCGGGTCGAAGCCGTCAGGTGCCAGGCTCTGCCGCAGGGCATCCAGCGCCGCGTGCACCTGCGGCCACAGCACGGTCGCACGCGGCGTCGGTGTCATGCCCGATGCGTTGCGAACAAACAACGGTTCGCCCATCCACGCATGCAGACGCTTCAGCGCATGGCTGGCCGCAGGCTGGGTGATCGCGAGCAGCTCGGCGGCGCGCGTCAGGCTGCCTTCGAGCATCAGGGCGTCGAACAGCCGCAGCAGGTTGAGGTCGAGCGTCCGGAAGTTGTGCATCAACGGGCAGTATGCGCTTTACTAATCCATCGCATGACGAACATTCATCGATTGATATCAGGGTAAACGCTAGGATGTGTGCACTGTCCGCGGTGAATTCCTGCCGCGGCACTCACAAGGAAATCCTCATGACCACCACCGCTCTGAACAGCCGCATCGCCGCCACCCATGGCGGCCCCAGTTTCTGGCAGCGCGTCTGGGCCGCGCTTGAAGCGCATGGCCAGCGTCGCGCCGCCGCCGAACTGCAGCGCATCGCCATCCTGCACGTCAGCACCGATCCAGAGCTGTCCCGCAACCTGCGGGCCATCGCGACGCAGTCGGCTCGCGGCTGACCCGCCCCAGGGAGTCCCGTCGTGTCCATCCCTCTTGTCTCTCCCGGCGCCGGCGACCTGTCGCAGCGCGCGGAGCCTGTTGTCCTGGCGCTGGGCCGGCGTGCCCGGGGTCTGTGGCGCGATCTGGTCACCGGACGGCGTCGTATCGACGCCGAGCCGTCCGACCCGACCGCCGATGCCGCCCACGTGCGCGCGCTGGCGTGGCGCGTGCGCGACAGCCAACCCGGCTTCGCCAGCGATCTGCTGGCGGCGGCCGACCGCCACGAGCGGCAGTTCGGCGTCGACCGCTGAGCGGCCGAAGGCCGGCGTCGTCGGCGCAGATCTCCGGCGCGCCACAGCCCGCCGCGCCGCGGACGGGCGCTCAGACGCAGCGGCCGCCGTCGACCTCCATGCACACCCCGGTGATCATCGACGCCTCGTCGCTGCACAGGAAGCAGGCCGCATGGCCGAGGTCCTCGGGCGTCGAGAAGCGTCCGAGCGGTATCGTGGCGAGGAACTTCGCGCGCATCTCCGGCGTGTCCTGGCCCATGAAAGACGCCAGCAGCGGCGTCTCGCCGGCCACCGGGTTGAGCGCGTTGACGCGGATCCCGAACGGTGCCAGCTCGACCGCGTTGGCGCGCGTGGCCGTGATCACCCAGCCCTTGCTGGCGTTGTACCAGCCCAGCCGCGGCCGCGGGCTGACGCCGGCCGTGCTGGCCATGTTGAGCACCACGCCGCGGATGCCGCCCGGCCCTGGCGGTCGCGCCTTGAAGCGCGGCACGATCTCGCGCATCGCCAGGTAGATCGCCTTCATGTTGACCGCGGTGACGCGGTCGAAGTCGGCCTCCGAGACATCCTCCAGCGGTGCCGGCAGGTGGGTCACACCGGCGTTGTTGACGAGGATGTCCAGGCGCCCGAAGTGCAGCTCGGCCGCTTCCATCATCAAGCGTACGTCGGTCGCGTTGGTGACGTCCACGCGCACCGCGCGCGTGTGTTCGCCCAGCTGAACCGCGAGGTCGAGCGCGCCTTCCAGGTTGAGGTCGGCGATGACGACGCGCGCACCCTCGGCGACGAACCGGCGCACGATGCCGGCGCCGAAGCCGCTCGCCCCGCCGGTGACGATGGCCACCCTGTCCTTCAGTCTCATCGGAATGCCTCCTGTCAGTCGTGGCGGATGGCCACGGTCTTCAGCGTCGAGAACCCGTACAGCGCCTCGAAGCCCTTCTCGCGCCCGTGGCCGCTGCGCTTGACGCCGCCGAAGGGCAGCTCGATGCCGCCGCCGGCGCCGTAGTTGTTGACGAAGACCTGGCCGCACTTCAGCCGTCGCGCGCAGCGCAGCGCGCGTGAGCCGTCGCGCGTCCAGACCCCGGCCACCAGGCCGTAGTCGGTGCCGTTGGCGATTCGGATCGCGTCGGCCTCGTCGTCGAACGGGATCAGCACCTGCACCGGGCCGAAGATCTCCTCCTGCGC
>CAZQPN010000446.1:0-3166 GCA_964595215.1 uncultured Rubrivivax sp.
CCCTTGCCGCGCGCCGCCAGTGCCAGCGCCTCGTCGAGATCGTCGTAGGGCATCAGCGTGCTGACCGGGCCGAAGGCCTCGACATCGTGCGCCGCGCTGCCCGCGGCGTCGCGCGCCAGCAGCAGCGTCGGCGCGAAGAAGGCGCCCTCGGCGACGCCGTCACCGAGCGGCGCGAAACCGTCGCGCGCCGACAGCACGGCCTCGGCCCCCTGCATCAGCTGCGCGACGCGCTCGGCGACGTCGGCCTGCGGGCCGCGCGAGGCCAGCGCGCCCATGCGCACGCCCTCCACCAACGGGTCGCCGACGGTGACCTTGGCCAGCCGCGCGCGCAGCCGCTCGGCGACAACGTCCACCAGCGAGCGCGGCACGATGGCGCGCCGGATCGCGGTGCACTTCTGGCCCGCCTTGACCGTCATCTCGCGCGCCACCTCCTTGACGAAGAGATCGAACTCCTCGTCGTCGGGCGTCACGTCGGGCGCCAGGATGGCGCAATTGAGCGAGTCGGCCTCGGCGTTGAACGGCACCGAGTGCCGGACCAGGTTCGGGTGCACGCGCAGCTTGGCGGCGGTGTCGGCCGAGCCGGTGAAGGTGACGACGTCCTGGCCGTCGAGCCGGTCGAGCAGGTCGCCGGTGCCGCCGATGATCAGCTGCAGCGCGCCCTCGGGAAGCAACCCGGAGTCGAGCATCAGCCGCACCGCGGCCTCGGTCAGGTAGCTCGTCGACGTCGCCGGCTTGCCGATGCAGGGCATGCCAGCCAGGAAGGACGGCGCGAACTTCTCCAGCAGGCCCCAGACGGGGAAGTTGAAGGCGTCGATGTGCACCGCCACGCCGCCGCGCGGCACCAGGATGTGCGTGCCAGCGAAGCGCCCCTGCTTGCCCAGCGGGATGGCCGGGCCCTCGTGCACGACGTTGCCCGAGGGCAGCTCGTTGCTGCCGACGGACGCGTACGCGAACAGCGTGCCGCTGCCACCCTCGATGTCGATCCAGCCGTCGGCGCGTGTCGCGCCGGTGTGGGCCGAGACGGCGTACAACTGCTCCTTCTTCTCGATCAGCAGCTTGGCGAGCGCCTTCAGGATGGCGGCGCGCTGCTGGAAGTCGGTCTTCATCAGCGCCGGCACGCCGACGCGGCGCGCATAGGTGACCGCCTCGTCGAAGTCGATGGTTTCCGCATGCGTCGCGGCCACCGGCCGGCCGTTGACGGCGCTGGCCAGGGTCTGCGCCGGCGTGGTGCCGAGCCAGCGGCCGGCGATGTAACTCTGGAGGATGGGTGTGGTCATTTGATCAGCGACTCGGTGGGATCCTTCACGGCGGCCAGGCCGCCGATGAAGAGGTCGGCCACGATCGGCGCCATCGCCGCGTGGTCGAGCGTGGCCCCGGGCGCGCCGGGACGGCCTGGCCGCAGCCAGGTGAACATCCAGTTGATCATGCCGAACAGCAGCATGGTCAGTGGCTTGGCCAATGCGGCACCCTGCAGGTCGGGCCGCACCGCGCCGACGACCTTCGCGAAGGCCGCGACCACCTCGCGCTCGCGGCCCAGGATGCGTGCCTGGTCGTCCGGGCCGAGGAAGCGCACGTCCTCGGTCAGCACGCGGTGCGCGTGCTGGGCGTCGGCGTACTCCTCGAGGATGCGGTGGATCAGCTCGCGCAGCATCTGGCGCGGCGGCAGCGGCTGCGCCAGCACCTCGTGGGCCATTGCATGGAGGCGCAGCACGTGCTCGTCGCAGATGCTGGCGAGCAGCGCGTCCTTGTCGCGGAAGTAGTGGTAGATCGTCGGCTTGGACACGCCGCAGGCCTCGGCCACCGCGTTCATCGAGGTCGCGGCGTAGCCCGAGCGCGCGAACAGTTCGGCCGCCCGCTGCAGGATGAGGCCGCGCTGGTCGTCGTAGGTGGCAGCTCGTCCGCGCGCCAACTCAGCGCTCCCTCACAGCTTCGACGGCGCGGCACTTCGGATCCGATATCGGCCCGTTGCGGCCCTCGGACGTCCGCTTTGTGGGTGCGTGCCATGGCGGCGCGAACCGAGGCCAGCGGGTACCCTTCCCCTCCATGTCCCCCGCCGTCGGCCTTCGGCCGCCGGCTCCTCCTTTACTTCCGGGGAAGGGCACCCGCTGTCCTCGGCAGTCCACCGCGGCGGTGTTCGACCGTCGAAGAATGGAGCGGCTGCAGGCCAAGGGCGGCGGGCAGCCGACGTTGGCGAGTGTCGGCAACGGACCGCCAGCGACTACTCGTCGCCGAAGGGCATCAGCGCTCATCGAAGGAGAGCACCACCCGCTCCGTCGTCGGGTGCGCCTGGCAGGTCAGCACGAAGCCGCCGGCGACCTCGGCCTTGTCGAGCGCGAAGTTGCGCTCCATGCGAACCTCGCCCTCGATCAGCTTGGCGCGGCAGGTGCCGCAGACGCCGGAGGTGCACGAGAACGGCACCTCCAGCCCGGCTGCGCTGGCGGCATCCAGGATGCTCGGCTGGTCCTTCTGGAACTCGATCTCGCGCTTCAGACCGTCACGGATGATGACGATCTTCGCGTTCTCGGCGTCGCCCGGCTGCGCCTGGTGCACCACCGCACCACCCGCCTGGGGCGCGACACCGAAGCGCTCGATGTGGATGCGGTCCTCCGGCACACCGGCAGCCAGCAGCGCCGCCTCGGCCTCGTCGTTCATCTGGTAGGGGCCGCAGACGTAGGCGTGGTCGACCGTGTCGGCCGGGATCACCGCGGCGAGGAAATCGGCGATCTTGGCGCGGTCCATCAACCCCATGTTGAGCGGCGCGTCGGTCGGCTCGTCGCTGAACACGTGGTGCAGCACCAGACGCGTCATGTAGCGGTTCTTCAGGTCCTCGAGCTCCTCCTTGAACATCGTGGACTTGAGCATGCGGTTGCCGTAGATCAGCGTGAAGCGCGCGTGCGGCTCGCGCGCCAGCACCGTCTTCATGATCGACAGGATGGGCGTGATGCCGCTGCCGCCGGCGATGCCGACGTGGTGGCGGCGCGCCGCGGCGTCCAGCGGCACGAAGAAGCGGCCCTGCGGCGCCATCACGGCGATCGTGTCGCCCGGCTGCAGCGCACTGTTGATCCAGTTGGAGAAGACGCCTCCGGCGACCTTGCGCACGCCGACGCGCAGCTCGCCGTCGTCGACGCCGGCGCAGATGCTGTAGCTGCGGCGCAGGTCCTCGCCA
>CAZQPN010000447.1:0-2686 GCA_964595215.1 uncultured Rubrivivax sp.
GTCGTGTGTTGGGGACCGGGCCCTGGCCCCGCGTCGCCGGCGGCCGATCAGCGCCCGACGAAACGCGGCGCGCGCCGCTCGGCGAACGCCGTCAGGCCCTCGCGCAGGTCGGCACTGTCGGCGCAGGCGGCCTCGCGCGCGCGCAGCACCGTCGGGTCGGCGCGGCCGCCGGCGATGTCGTCGAGCGAGGCCTTCATGCCGCGCAGCGCCAGCGGCGCGCCGGCGCGCAGCGCCTCGACGATCGCCGCCACCGCGGCATCCAGACCCGCCGACGGCACGAGCGCGTCCAGGTAGCCGATCGCGTGCAGCGTGCGGTCGTCCACCGTCTCGCCGAGCAGGAACAGCCGCTTGGCGGCCGCCACGCCGAGCCGCGTGACAAAGCGCCGCAGTCCGCTCGGGTAGTAGTGCAGGCCCAGGCGCGCGGCCGGCATGCGCAACGCCATCCCGTCGACGCCGACGCGGAAGTCGCAGGCCAGCGCGAGGTCGGTGGCGCCACCGTAGACGCTGCCGTTGAGCCGCGCGACGGTCGGCAGCGGCAGCGTCTCGAGTGCGTCGACGGTGCGCTCGAAGGCCTGCGGCCCGGCCGTGGTGCCCGCCTGCGGACCGTCGGCCGCGCCGAGTTCGCCCAGGTGGAAGCCGGCGCAGAAGGCGCGTCCCTGGCCGGTCAGCACCAGCGCGCGGGCCCCGGGCATGTCGCGCAGGCGCTCGAAATGGACCTGGAGCGCGACCAGGTCCTCGCCGTGCAGGCGGTTCAGGTGTCGCGGGCGGCACAGCGTGATCACGGCGACGCCGTCGGCGCCCATCTCGAGCCGCGGCGGGCCGCCGTCGGCGTACGCCGACGGTCCGTCGGGGCCGTGCCGGGCGGTCACGCCACCCGCGGCAGGTAGCGCACCGACAGCACGCCGTCGATCGCGCGCAACGCGTCGAGCACGCCGCCCTGGACGGCGCTGTCGACGTCGACCAGCGTGTAGGCGACGTCGCCGCGGGAGTGGTTGACCATGTTGTGGATGTTCAGACCGGCGGCGGCCATCGCGGTCGAGATCTGGCCCAGCATGTTGGGCACGTTGGCATTGGCGATGGCGATGCGGAAATCCGACTCGCGCGCCATGGCCACGGCGGGGAAGTTGACGGCATGCGTGACCTGCCCGTCCTCCAGGAAGGCGCGCAACTGCTCGATCACCATCACCGCGCTGTTGCGCTCGGCCTCGGCGGTGGACGCCCCCAGGTGGGGCAGCGCGACCGCGCCCGGCTGGCCATGCAGCGCCGGGCTGGGGAAGTCGCAGACGTAGCGCGCCAGCCGGCCGCCAGCGAGCGCCCTCGCCACCGCCGCGTCGTCGACGACGCCGGCGCGGCTGAAGTTCAGCAGCACTGCGTCCGGACGCATCAGCGCCAGCCGGCGCTCGTCGACGAGATGACGCGTGGCCGCCAGCAGCGGCACGTGCAGCGAGACGAAGCGCGCCGAACGCATCACCTCGTCGACGCTGGCGGCGCGCCGCACCTGCGACGGCAGTCGCCAGGCGGCGTCGACCGTGATCTCCGGGTCGTGCCCCAGCACCGACATGCCGAGCGCGATGGCGGCGTCGGCGACCTCGCAGCCGATCTTGCCGAGGCCGACGACGCCCAGCGTCTGCCCGGCCAGCTCGAAGCCGGCAAAGGCCTTCTTGCCATCCTCGATCGTGCCCTCGAGCGCCGGGTCGGCGACGTCGAGCGCGGCGCTGAAGGCCAGTGCCTCCGGCAGGCGGCGTGCCGCCAGCAGCATGCCGGCGAGCACCAGCTCCTTGACCGCATTGGCGTTGGCGCCCGGTGCGTTGAAGACCGGGATGCCGCGCGCTGTCAGCGCGGCGACGGGGATGTTGTTGGTGCCCGCGCCGGCACGTGCCACCGCCAGCACGCTGGCCGGAATCTCGCGCTGATGCAGGTCGGCCGAGCGCAGGACGATGGCATGTGGTGAATCGAGGTCGTCTCCCGCGCGGTAATGCGGCGCGGGCAGCCGGGCGAGGCCGGCGGCGTCGATGCGGTTGAGGACCAGGACGTCGAAGTGCTGGGGCGGCGCGACGCGGGCGGCTTCAACCATGTCGGCGCGCGAAGTCCTGCATGTACGCCACCAGCGCCTGCACGCCCTCCAGCGGCATCGCGTTGTAGATCGACGCGCGCATGCCGCCGACCGAACGGTGGCCCTTGAGCTGCACCAGCCCGAGCGCCTCGGCGCCCTTCAGGAAGGTGGCGTCCAGCGCTTCGTCGTGCAGCTTGAAGGGCACGTTCATCAGCGAGCGGCAGTCGCGCGACACCGGACTGCGGTAGAAGTCCTGGCTGTCCAGGTAGTCGTACAGCAGCGCGGCCTTGGCGCGGTTGTGCGCCTCCATCGCGGCCAGCCCGCCACGTGCCTGGATCCACTCGAACACCAGCCCGGCGATGTAGATCGCGTAGGTCGGCGGCGTGTTGTACATGCTGTCGTTGTCGGCGACGGTCTTGTAGTCGAAGGCCGACGGCGTGACCGGCAGGGCCTGGCCGATCAGGTCCTCGCGCACGATGACGATGGTCAGGCCGGCCGGGCCGATGTTCTTCTGCGCACCGGCGTAGATCAGGCCGTAGCGGGCCACGTCGACCGGCCGCGACAGGCTGTTGCTCGACATGTCGGCCACCAGCGGCACGCCACCGGTGTCGGGGGTGAAGTGGTACTCGACGC
>CAZQPN010000447.1:2696-3153 GCA_964595215.1 uncultured Rubrivivax sp.
CGCCGATGGTCTCGTTGTGGCAGATGTGGACGTAGGCGGCCGCCGGATCCAGCCGCCAGGACTCGCGTGGCGGGATGGTCGAGTAGCCGGTGTCGGCGGCGCTGGCGGCGACGTTGACGGTGGCGTACTTCTTCGCCTCCTTGATCGACTTCTTGCTCCACTCGCCGGTGTCGACGAAGTCGATCGCCGCCTTGCCGCGCAGCAGGTTCATCGGCACGATGGCGTTCTGCCCGATCGCGCCGCCCTGCATGAACAGCACCGTGTGGCCGGCCGGCACCGCGAGCAGCTCGCGCAGCAGCGCCTCGGCGCGCTCGGCGATGCCGATGAAGGCCTTGCCGCGGTGGCTCATCTCCATCACCGACATGCCCTCGCCGTGCCAGTCGAGCATCTCGTCGGCGGCCTGGCGCAGCACCGGCTCGGGCAGCGCCGCGGGGCCGGCGCTGAAGTTGTAGACACG
>CAZQPN010000448.1:0-3148 GCA_964595215.1 uncultured Rubrivivax sp.
CCCAGCCCGGAGCAGGGCGCGTCCACCAGCACGCGGTCGATCTTGCCGGCCAGGCGCTTGATGCGGTCGTCGCGCTCGTGCGCGATCTGCACCGGATGCACGTTGGACAGGCCGCTGCGCGCCAGCCGCGGCTTCATCGCCTCCAGCCGGTGGCCGGAGACATCGAACGCGTACAGCCGGCCGGTGTTGCGCATGGCCGCGCCGATCGCCAGCGTCTTGCCGCCGGCGCCGGCACAGAAGTCGACCACCATCTCGCCGCGGTGGGCGTCGAGCAGCAGCGCGAGCAGCTGACTGCCCTCGTCCTGCACTTCGACCTCGCCGCGCAGAAAGACGTCGAGCCGGTTCAGCGCCGGTTTCCCGGCCACGCGCAGGCCCCAGGGCGAATACGGCGTGGGCTCGGCGTCGACGCCCGCCGCGGCCAACATCGCCTGCACGGCCGGCCGCTTGGCCTTGAAGGTGTTGACGCGCAGGTCGAGCGGTGCCGGCTCGTTGAGCGAGACCGCCAGGGACTCGAAGTCCGCGGCACCGAGGGCGTCGCGCAGCGGCCCGGCCAGCCAGTCGGGCAGGTTGTGGCGCAGCTTGTCGGGCAGGCTGGCCGGGTCGACCCCGGCCACCTCGGCGCGCCAGGCCTGTTCGTGCGGGCCGAGGGCGCTCCGCAGCGTGCGCTCCTCTCCCTGCCAGCCGAGGATCGCGAGCCGCCGCTCGAGCGCGCCATGCCCGCCCTGCGCCAGGTGCTGGTAGCGCAGCCGGCGGCGCAGCACGTCGTAGGCGGTCTCCGCCAGCGCGTGGCGCTCGCGCGGGCCGAGGGCGCGGTGGCGGCGGAAGAAGGCCGACACCACGCCGTCGGCAGGCGCGTCGAAACGCAGCAACTCGCGCAGCAGCTCGGTGGCGAGGTCCAGCAGGGCGTTCGGATGCATCGTCGCGCGGGCGGATCAGTCGGCCGCCAGCAGCTGCTGGGCGACGCCGCCGGTGTGCAGCACGCGCTGGCCCTCGATGCGCAGCCGGTCCTCGACGAACCAGCGCACCGCCTGCGGCAGCAGCACGTGCTCGACGGCCAGCACCCGTTCGGCGAGCGATGATGCGTCGTCGTCCGGTCGCACGGGTACCACGCCCTGCAGCACGATCGGACCATGGTCGAGCGCGGGCGTCACGAAGTGCACCGTGGCGCCAGCCACCGTGCAGCCGGCGTCGAGCGCGCGCTGGTGGGTCCGCAGGCCAGGGAAAGCCGGCAGCAGCGACGGGTGCACGTTCAGCATCCGGCCGGCATGGCGGGCGACGACGGTGTCGCCCAGGATGCGCATGAAACCGGCGAGCACGACGAGGTCGGGCTCGAAGCGGGCCAGGGCATCGTCCAGCGCGGCGTCGAAGGCCTCGCGGTCGGCATGAGCCCGGGCGTCGACGACGGCGGTGGCGATCCCCATCGCGGCGGCCGTCGCGAGCCCGGCGGCATCCGGGCGGCTCGCGATCACGGCCACGACGCGCGCCGGCCAGCCTTCGGCCGCGCAGCGCTCGGCCACCGCCCGCATGTTGCTGCCGCGGCCGCTGATCAGGATGACGATGCGTTTCATGGGGCGCCGGCGGGACGCTGCAGGTCGGGACGGACACGGCGCCCGCGGGCAGCCGGGGCGGCTGGCGCGAGGGCACGCGATCGGGCCGGCAGTGTACGGTCTGCGAGAATCCGGCCGTCCTTGTCCACCGGGCGCCGCGCGCCCCGAGCATCCCCATGCGTCCCCGCGTCCTCTCCGGCATGCGCCCCACCGGCGCGCTGCACCTCGGCCACTACCACGGCGCCCTGAAGAACTGGGTCGCGCTGCAGGACAGCTACGAGTGCTTCTACTTCGTCGCCGACTGGCACGCGCTGACGACGCACTACGAGGAGCGCGACGTCATGGAGCGCTTCGTCTACGACATGGTGATCGACTGGATCGCCGCCGGGCTCGACCCCGAGCGCTCGACGATCTTCCTGCAAAGCCGCATCCCCGAGCACGCCGAGCTCTTCACCCTGCTGGCGATGGGCACGCCGCTTGGCTGGCTGGAGCGCGTGCCGACCTACAAGGACCAGATCGACAAGTTGAAGGACCGCGACCTGGCGACCTACGGCTTCCTCGGCTATCCGCTGCTGCAGGCAGCCGACATCCTGATCTACAAGGCCGCCCACGTGCCGGTCGGCGAGGACCAGTCCTCGCATGTCGAGCTCACGCGCGAGGTGGCACGCCGCTTCAACCACCTGTACGGCCGCCACGAGGACTTCGAGGCGCGCGCCGCCGCCGCGCTGGCCAAGCTGCCCAAGGACGACGCGCGCTACTACGAGCGCCAGCGCAAGGCCTATGGCGAGACGGGCAGCGCCGAGGCGCTGGCCAAGGGCGAGGGCATGGTGAAGAAGGCCGAGGCCGGTGTCGGGGCTTGGACTGCGGACGACAGCGAGCTGCTGCTGGGCCACCTGCGCGGCAGCGGCAAGAGCATCTTGGTGGAGCCGCAGGCACTGCACACCGAGGTGCTGCGCCTGCCGGGGCTGGACGGCGCCAAGATGAGCAAGAGCTACGGCAATGCCGTGCTGATGCGCGACGAGCCGGCCGATGTGACGAAGAAGATCCGCGGCATGACGACCGACCCGGCACGCGTGCGGCGCACCGATCCGGGTGACCCTGAGAAGTGCCCGGTCTGGGACTTCCACAAGATCTACAGCGACGAGGCCACGCGCGACTGGGTCGTGAAGGGCTGCACCAGCGCCGGCATCGGCTGCCTGGACTGCAAGCAGCCGGTGATCGACGCCGTCGTCGCGCAGCAGCAGCCCTGGCGCGAGCGCGCCGAGACCTACCTGAGCAACCCCAAGCAGGTGCACTGGATCGTCGAGATGGGCACCGAGCGCGCGCGCACGGTGGCCCGGCAGACGATGAAGGACGTGCGCGCGGCGATGGGCCTGAACTACGGCTGACCCTGGAGCCGACACGCGATGCCGCTGCAGACGATCGACCTCGACCCGGGCGCCGCGCCGCGCGCCACCGTGGTGATGCTGCACGGCCTGGGCGCCGACGGCACCGACTTCCTGCCGCTGGCCGAGGCGATGGACCTGTCGGCCATCGGGCCGGTGCGCTGGGTCTTCCCGCGCGCGCCCGAACGGCCGGTGACCATCAACAGCGGCATGCGC
>CAZQPN010000449.1:0-3135 GCA_964595215.1 uncultured Rubrivivax sp.
TGGTGCGCACGCGCGACGAGGTGCTGCTGATCCCGCTGCACCACCAGATGCGCCCGTGGGCGATGAAGGCCGGCGTCACGACGGTGCACCGCTCCGACGACCGGCCGGAGGCGCGCTTCACGTCGCTGAAGTGATCGCCTGACCATCCGATCGCCACGACGAAGGGCCCCGCGAGGGGCCCTTCTTTCGTGGCGCACGCCGCGCCTGCGGCGCCGGACGGCCGGCGGCTCAGGCTTTCAGCCGCTCGCGGGCCAGGGCCGCGCCATCGGCCAGCGCCTTGAGCTTGGCCTCGGCCACTTCGCGCCCCATCGGCGCCAGGCCGCAGTTGGTGCAGGGGATCAGCCGCTCGCGGGCGACGAACTGCAACGCACGGCCGATGGTGTCGGCCACCTGCTCCGGGGTCTCGATCTCGTCGCTGGCGACGTCGATGACGCCGACCATGACCTCCTTGTCGCCGAGCAGCTTCATCAGATCGAGCGGCACGCGCGAGTGGATGCACTCGAGCGAGACCTGGTCGATCGTGCTCGCCGCCAGCGCCGGGAAGACCTGCTCGTACTGGCGCCACTGGTCGCCGAGCGTCTTCTTCCAGGCGTTGTTGGCCTCGATGCCGTAACCGTAGCAGATGTGCACTGCGGTCTTGCAGGTCAGCCCGTGCGCCGCCCGCTCCAGCGCCTTGACCCCCCAGTCGGCCGCCTCGGCCATGTAGACGTTGAACGCCGGCTCGTCGAACTGGATGATGTCGATGCCGTCGGCCTGCAGCGCCAGCGCCTCCTGGTTCAGCAGCTCGGCGAAGGCGAAGGCCATCTTCACCCGGTCGCCATAGAAGCCGTCGGCCAGGGTGTCGATCAGCGTCATCGGGCCGGGCAGGGTGAACTTGAGCTTGCGCGAGGTGGCGGCGCGGGCGACGCGGGCCTCGCGCTCGTGCACGAACTTGCGGCGCTTGAGCGGCGCGACGACCTGCGGCACCATGGCCTTGTAGCGGTCGGCACGGATGCCCATCTCCACCTTGTGCGCGAAGTCGATGCCCTCGACCTGCTCGAGGAAGCCGTGCACGAAGTGCTGGCGGCTCATCTCTCCGTCGCCGATGACGTCCAGCCCGGCGTCCTCCTGGGCCTTGATCCACAGCAGCGTGGCGTCGAGCTTGGCCCGGGCAAGGTCGGCACCCTCGGCCCTCCACTGCGGCCACAGCTTGCGCGTCTCGGCCAGCCAGGCGGGTTTCGGCAGGCTGCCGGCGATGGCGGTAGGGAACATGGTCGGTCTCGCGCCGTTGGTGATCGGGGTCGCGAGGTTAGCGTCGATCGGCCAGGCGCGCTGGCGCCATCCGGGGTCGACGTACCGGTCAGTGCGCGTTGTCGATCACGCGGCCAGCCTGCATGATCAGTCGCAGGTGCTGATCGGGCCTGGCCAGCATGTCCAGCGATACCGACGGATCGCCGTCGACGATCAGCAGATCGGCCCAGGCACCGGGGATCACGGCACCGATGTGCGCCTCCTGTCCCATCAGCCTGGCCGCCACCGCAGTTGCGCTCTGCAGCAGCTCCAGCGGCGGCACGGCCGGTGCGCGCAGCATGAACTCGCCCGACTGGCGTTGATGCATGTGGCCGAGCAGGTCGGTGCCGAAGACGACGGGGACCCCCTCGGCGCGCGCGATGCGCACCGCGTCCAGTCCGCGGTCGTGCACCGACTGCAGCTTGGCCAGCATCTCGGCCGACCAGCCCAGGCGCTGACCCTCCTCGGCCAGCGCGGCATAGGTCGACAGCGTGGGCACCAGGTAGGCGCCGTGTGTCTTCATCGCGCGCGCCGTCGCCTCGTCGATCAGGTTGCCGTGCTCGATCGAGCGCACGCCGGCCTGCACCGCCCGCGTGACGGCGCGCGGCGAATAGGCGTGCGCCAGCGCGTAGAGGTTGGCGGCCTCGGCCTCCTCCACCGCCGCGCGCAGCTCGTCGATTGAGAACTGCGTGCCGTCGATCGGGTCGGTCGGGCTCGAGACCCCGCCACCGGCCATGATCTTGATGTGGTTCGCGCCCTGGCGGACCTGCTCGCGCACCGCGCGCCGCACCTCGCCGACACCGTCGGCGATCGCGCCGACGAGCCCGAGCCCGGCGCAGGCGCAGTACATCGGTCCGCGCACGCCCTGCGGACGCATGTCCGCGTGGCCACCGGTCTGCGAGATCGGCTGGCCGGCGATGAACAGGCGCGGTCCCTCGAAGAGGCCGCCGGCCACCGCGGCGCGCAGCCCGTGATCGGCACCGCCGGCGTCGCGCACGCTCGTGAAGCCGCGGTGCAGCATCGCGCGCAGCAGGTGGCTGCTCTGCGCCGTGACCAGCGACGGCGGCTGCAGCGCCAGGCCGGCGAGGTCGTGCGAGGTCGCCACCACGTGCACGTGGGCATCGATCAGTCCCGGCAGCACCGCCCGCCCGTCGGCGTCGATGCTGCGCTGCACGTCGTCGACCGCGATCGGCTCCTGCGTCACCGCAGCGATGCGCTCGCCCTCGATGACGATGGTCGTGCCCGGCCGCATCTCGCCGGCGTGGCTGTCGAACAGGTTGGCGTTGCGGACGACGACGCGGGCCATGGGTCGGCTTTCGATCAGATCGGCTCGGACAGCGATCAGGCGCCGCACACGCGGGCCCTGGCCGCCTCGTACTCGCGCCGCAGGCGCGCCACCAGTTCGCCCGCCGGCTGCACCGCCTTGACCGCGCCGATGCCCTGCCCGCAGCCCCAGATGTCCTTCCAGGCCTTGGACTTGCTGCCCTCGCCGCCGCCGAAGTTCATCTTGCTCGGGTCGCTCTCGGGCAAGTGGTCAGGATCCATGCCGGCGTTTCGGATCGACGGCTTCAGGTAGTTGCCGTGCACGCCGGTGAACAGGCTCGAGTAGACGATGTCGTCGCTGTTGCTGTCCACGATGCACTGCTTGTAGGCCTCGCTGGCGCGCGCCTCCTCGGTGGCGATGAAGGCCGAGCCGATGTAGCCGAAGTCCGCGCCCATGGCCTGCGCGGCCAGCACCGCGCCGCCGGTGGCGATCGAGCCCGACAGCGCCAGCGGGCCGTCGAACCACTCGCGGAGATCCTGGACCAGCGCGAACGGGATCTTGTCGCCGGCATCGCCGCCGGCGCCGGCCGCCACCGCGATCAG
>CAZQPN010000450.1:0-3114 GCA_964595215.1 uncultured Rubrivivax sp.
AGTCGCTCGTGTCGGCCTGGCTGCTGACCTTCACGATCTCGCTCGACGACGTCGTCATCGCGGCCTTCCTGTCCGGGCCGGGGTCGACGACGATGCCACTGGTGATCTTCTCGCGCGCCCGTCTGGGCCTGAACCCGAGCGTCAATGCGGTGGCGACGATCATCGTCGTCGTTGTCGCGATCGGCGTCGTCGCTGCGAGCTGGCTGATCGCACGCACCGAGCGGCGCCGAGCGCTGGAAATGGCCGCCGCGCAGCGGCACTGACACCCGACCCATCCACACGACCCGACGAACACGATCCCGACGAGGAGAGACTGCGATGACGACCTTCCGCCCCACGCTGATCGCCCTGGCCCTGTTCGCTGCTTTCCCGGCGGCGCAGGCACAGGCGACCAACCAGCAGATCCTGGACGAGCTGCGCGCGCTGCGCGAGCGCGTCAACCAGCTCGAGACCCAGCTCAAGGCGGAACAGGCCAAGCCGGCGCCCAAGGCCGAGTGGGGCATGACGCCCGAGCAGGCGGCCGAGTTCAACCGCGTCGCGATCAAGACCGAGGCCATCGAGGACAACCTCTTCGACCAGGGTTTCAAGGGGTTGAAGATCAGCGGGATGATCGACCCGACCTTCATCTGGACGCGCAGCGGCGGCGGCAGCTTCGTGTTCCTGAACGGCTACGGCGGGACCGGCGGCGACTTCTCCTACCCGAACGACGTCTACGCCTACGACAACAGCTACTTCGGCATGGCCGTGCTCGACATCCAGAAGGAGACCGAGGACGGCACGCTGTGGCGGCTGACGCTCGCACCCGGCAAGAACGCCTCGTCGGCGTTCAAGGTCGATTCGATCGTCCACGAGGCCACCGTCTCGGTGCCGCTGCAGGACAACCAGACGCGGCTCATCGTCGGTCAGATCCCGGACTGGTCGGGCTACGAATATTCGCTGCCGCACGAGCACCCGTTCATCACCCACAACCTGCTGTTCGACTTCACGCTGCCGAGCTTCTACACCGGCGCCGCGCTGCACCTGGTGCGCGGCAACTGGGACACCAAGATCTTCCTCGGCAACATGAACGCCACCCGCTACGACCGCGACAACCGCGCCCCGGTGCTGGCCTACCGCACCGACTACTGGCTGGGCGAATTCGGCGGCTGGGGCCTGGCCGGCGTGCACGGCAGCAGCTTCGACGCCCGCATCGACACGCTAGAGGCCGACTTCTACTGGGAGCGCGGCGACTGGGCCTACCAGGGACAGGTCGGCATCGGCCGGCTGCGCGACGGTGCCGCCAACGGCGACGCCGAGTGGGCCGCGCTGTCCGGCCTGGCCTCCTACGCCGTCACGCCGCGCCTGAAGGCGCTGCTGCGGGCCGACTTCATCAAGAACGACAAGAACGGCGGCGGCATCTTCGGCTCGGTGCCCAACTTCGAGTGCGAGCTGCCCGAGCGTGACGAGACCGGCGCGTTGACCGGCGGGACGATCGCCGACGGCGTCTGCCCCGACGGCCGCAACGGCTTCGGCCCGAAGATGGTGCTGGCGGCCGACTCCGGCGAGTGGGAGCCCGATCCCTCGGGCAAGGGCGCGAACCGCTACGCACTGTCGGTCGGGCTGAACTACCGCTACGGCCTGAACACCACGTTCAAGTTCGAGTACCGACTGGACGGCGCCACCGGCAACGTCTTCCAGTACACGGACGGCAGCTGGAAGAAGCGCAACCACCTGCTCGGCACCTCGGTCGTCGTCAGCTTCTGACGGAGCGCGCCGTGAACGCTCCCGACTGGGCCGCCCGCGCGGCGGCGCTGCAGCCCGACGGTCGGGCCGTGATCGACGGCGTGCGCGTCTGCGCGGCCGACGGCGCGACCTTCGACAAGCGCTCTCCGATCGACAACCGACCGCTCGGCGCCGTCGCGCGCGGCCGCGCGGCCGACGTCGACGCCGCGGTGAAGGCCGCGCGCGCCGCGTTCGAGGACCGCCGCTGGGCGGGCAAGGCGCCGGCGGCGCGCAAGAAGATCCTGCAGCGCTTCGCCGAAAGGATCACCGGCGCGCGCGACGAGCTCGCCCTGCTCGAGACGCTGGACATGGGCAAGCCGATTCAGTACTCGCTCGCCGTCGACGTGCCGGCCACCGCTCGCACCATCGCGTGGTACGCCGAGGCGGTCGACAAGATCTACGACGAGATCGCCCCCACCGCCGACAGCGCGCTGGCACTGATCACGCGCGAGCCCGTGGGTGTCGTGGGCGTCATCGTGCCTTGGAATTACCCGATGATCATGGCCGCCTGGAAGCTCGGGCCGGCGCTGGCGGCGGGCAACTCGGTCGTGCTCAAGCCGAGCGAGAAGAGTCCCTTCACGGCGCTGCGCCTGGCCGAGCTGGCGGTCGAAGCGGGTGTGCCCCCGGGGGTCTTCAATGTCGTCCCGGGTTACGGCCACGAGGCCGGCGAGGCATTGGCGCTGCACATGGACGTCGACGCGATCGGCTTCACCGGCTCCACCCGCATCGGCCGGCGCATGCTGGAGTACGCCGGACGCAGCAACCTCAAGCGCGTCTTCAACGAGCTCGGCGGCAAGTCGGCCTTCGTCGTCTTCGACGACTTCGCCGACCTTGAGCGCGCGGCAAAGACGGCCGCCGGCAGCATGTTCTTCAACCAGGGCGAGAGCTGCAACGCGCCGTCGCGCGTGCTGGTGCACGCGTCGGTGGCCGATCGCTTCGTCGAGATCGTCGCCGCCGAGGCGCCCAAGTACCAGCCGGCCGACCCGCTGCAGCCCGGCACCGAGCTCGGCGCGCTGGTCGACGAGACGCAGATGAAGACCGTGCTCGGCTACATCGAGTCCGGCGAGCGCGAGGGCGCGCGCCTGGTGTGCGGCGGCCGGCGCGCGCACGAGGCCAGCGGCGGCTTCTACGTCGAGCCGACCGTCTTCGACGGCGTGGCCAACGGCATGACGATCGCGCGCGAGGAGATCTTCGGCCCGGTGCTCAGCGTGATCCGCTTCCAGACCGAGACCGAGGCCGTCGCGCTGGCCAACGCCAGCGCCTACGGGCTGCAGGCCAGCGTCTGGAGCGACCACCTCAGCCGCGCGCACCGGGTGGCGCGCGCGCTGCGCGCCGGCACCGTGCACGTCAACT
>CAZQPN010000451.1:0-3103 GCA_964595215.1 uncultured Rubrivivax sp.
CCTGGAGCCACACCTTCGGCGGCAACCACAACCTGCACATGGTGCTGCGCAACGGCGGCCAGCTCGTGATCGACCAGGGCCGGCCGGCGCCGGGCCTGATCGAGACCTCGGCGCACAACCTGGCCGAGGTCCGGCCGACGATCTACTTCAACGTGCCGCGCGGGCTGGACCTGCTGCTGCCGCTGCTGGAAGCCGACGACGCGATGGCGCGCCGCTTCTTCGAGCGCCTGCGCGTGGTCTTCTACGCCGGCGCGGCGCTGCCGCAGGCGACCTGGGAGCGGCTTCAGGCGCTGGCGCGGCGCATCCGCGGGCGCGAAGTGTGGCTGACGACCTCCTGGGGTTCGACCGAGACCTCGCCGGCGATCACCAGCGCGCACTGGTGGCTGGACAGGGCCGGCGTGATCGGGCTGCCACTGCCGGGCACCGAGCTCAAGTTCGTTCCCGTGCCAGGTGACCCTGGCGGAAAGCTGGAGATGCGCGTGCGCGGGGTGAACATCTTCCCCGGCTACCGCGACGCGCCGCAGCTGACGGCGCAGGCCTTCGATGCCGAGGGCTACTACTGCATCGGCGACGCCGGCTTCCTCGCGGACGAGGCGCGTCCGGAGGCAGGGGTGGTCTTCAACGGCCGCGTGGCCGAGGACTTCAAGCTCACCACCGGTACCTGGGTCAGCGACGGCACGTAGCGCCTGCGTGTCGTCTCGGCGCTGGCGCCGCTGCCGCAGGACGAGGTGATCACCGGCCACGACCGCGACGAGGTCGGTGTGTTGGTGTTTCCGTCGCCGGCAGCGGCGGCACTGCCGGCCGAGGACCTGGCCGCGCGCATCGCCGCCGCGCTGCGTGCCGTCAAGGCCGAGGGCGGCGGATCGTCGCAGGTGCCGGCGCGCGCGCTGGTGCTGGCCGAGCCGCCGAGCGCCGACGCCGGCGAGATCACCGACAAGGGCTACATCAACCAGCGTGCCGTGCTGCAGCGGCGCGCCGACGCAGTGCGGCAGCTCTACGCCGGCGGGCCGGGTGTCGTCCTGGCGTGACCGACGTGGCGGCTCGTCGTCCTGTGTCGGCGGCGGGCAGGGCGTCACGCTGTTGATCGACAATCCCCTGAGGGTGCGGGCGCAGGAGAGACAGGCATGCAGATCGATGGACAGGTGGCCCTGGTGACGGGCGGTGGCAGCGGCCTGGGCGCGGCCACCGCGGTGGCGCTCGCCGCGGCTGGAGCCAAGGTGGCGGTGCTCGACGTCGGCGCCGACAAGGCGCAGGCCGTCGCGCGCGAGGTTGGCGGCCTGGCGCTGGCGGGCGACATCACCGACAGCGTCAGCGTCGACGCCGCGCTCGACGCCGTCGAGGCGGCGTGGGGCACGCCGCGCATCGTGATGAACATCGCCGGCATCGGTACTGCCAAGCGGGTGCTGGCGCGCGACGGCAGCCCGACACCGATGGCCGACTTCGAGCGCGTGATCCGCGTCAATCTGCTGGGCACCTACAACGTGCTGCGGCTGGCGGCGGCGCGTATCGCGAAGCTGGCCCCGCTGGCCGACGACGAGCGCGGCGTGATGCTGATGACGGCCTCGGTGGCGGCCTACGACGGCCAGGTCGGCCAGCAGGCCTACGCCGCCAGCAAGGGCGGCATCGTCGGCATGACGCTGCCGCTGGCGCGCGACCTGGCGCAGTTCGGCATCCGCGTCGTGACGATCGCGCCGGGGCTGTTCGCCACGCCGCTGATGAAGGAGCTGCCGGAGACGGTGCAGGCCTCGCTGGCGCAGTCCATCCCGTTTCCGAAGCGGCTCGGCCATCCACAGGAGTTCGCGTCGCTCGCCTGCCACGTGGTGACCAACACGCACCTGAACGGCGAGGTGATCCGCCTCGACGGCGCGCTGCGCATGGCGCCCCGCTGACGAGGCGCCGATGAGCAAGGTCCATGTCCACCGCGTCGACATCCAGTTCGGCGACTGCGACCCGGCGGGCATCGTGTTCTTCCCCAACTTCCTGAAGTGGATGGACGAGGCGTCGCTGGCCTTCTTCATGGCCTGCGGCATCCCGCCCTGGCGCGAGCTGGTGAAGACACGCGGCATCGTCGGCACGCCGCTGCTGGAGATCCACACCCGCTTCGTCAAGAGCGCGACCTACGGGGAGAGAATCGAGGTGCACACCTCGATCGAGGAATGGCAGGCGAAGGTGTTCAAGCACCGCCACGTCGTGCGGCGCGGCGACACGCTGATCTGCGAGGGCACCGAGGTGCGCGCCTTCGTGCAGCGCGACAAGGACGACCCCGACCGCCTGCGCGCGATCGCGATCCCCGAAGACCTGAAGGCCCTGTGCCTGTAGGTCCCACCACCACCCACCCGAGGAGACGACCCCATGAAACTGCTGAAGAGGACCCTGGCCGCTGCCGCCGCGCTGCTGGCCACCACCGCGTTCGCCGACGTCAACATCGGCGTCACCCTGTCGCTCACCGGACCGGCCTCGGGCCTGGGCATCCCGGTGGGCAACCAGTTCAAGCTGTTCCCGAAGGAGATCGCCGGCGAGAGGATCAACCTGATCGTGCTCGACGACGCGTCCGACCCGGGCAAGGGCGTGACGAACGCGCGCCGCTTCGTCACCGACGACAAGGTCGACATCCTGTTCGGCGGCTCGATCACCGTCGTCTCGGCCGCCATCGCGCCGGTGGCGCTGGACTCGAAGACGCCGCAGCTGTCGATCGCCCCGGTCGGCGTGCCGCCGGAGCAGGAGCGCTGGATCTTCCGTCTGCCGCAGGGCTTCGCGGTCATGGCGCACCCGATCGTCGAGCACATGAAGAAGCAGGGCGTCAAGACGGTCGGCTTCCTCGGCTACACCGACGCCTACGGCGAGCTCTGGCTGAAGGAGTTCACCAAGCAGGGCGAGGCCGCCGGCATCAAGGTGACGGCCGTCGAGCGCTTCGCACGCACCGACACGAGCGCCACGCCGCAGGCGCTCAAGCTGGTCTCGGCGAACCCCGACGCGATGCTCGTTGTCGCCTCGGGCTCGGGCGCGGCGATGCCGCACAAGGCGCTGGTCGAGCGCGGCTACAAGGGGAAGATCTACCAGACCCACGCCGCCGCCACGCCCGACCTGGTGCGCATCGGCGGCA
>CAZQPN010000452.1:0-3093 GCA_964595215.1 uncultured Rubrivivax sp.
TGCTGCCCAGCAGCAGCATCACGCCATGGTCGCGCACGATCTCGCGGCTCATGATGCGGTGGAACTGGCGCTGCAGATCCGACACCTCGCGCGACAGGTCCTCGAGCTGGTGGAAGGGGATGATGCAGACCTGCGAGTCCTCCAGCGCGACGGCGTCGCAGGTGTGGGCGTCGGTGCCGATGCCGTCCAGCCCCAGCAGTTCGCCCGCCATCTGGAACCCGGTGACCTGGTCGCGTCCGTCCTCGGAAGTGACGCAGGTCTTGAAGAAGCCGGTTCGTACCGCGTAGAGCGACTGGAAGTGGTCGCCGCTGTGAAACAGCGTGTCGCCGCGCGCGACGCTGCGGCGCGTCGTCACCAAGTTGTCGAGCTTGAGCAACTGGTCATTGGACATCCCCACCGGCAGGCAGAGCTCTCGCAGGTTGCAGCTCGAGCACGCGATCTTGAAGGGTTCGAGCTTGAGCGGTTCGTGGGCGGTGGTCATGGACGGTGGGGTATCGACAGTCTCGAGCCGGATTGTGACGGACGCCGCGGTCCCGACCGCCCGTCTTCTTGAGGCAGATCAAGTGCCTCTGGCCTGACTTTGGCACATTGCGCGCATGACGATCGACATCAACGTGGGGGGGGGTGCGGTCATTGACGAGGCGATGCTGCGCCGGCTCGATGTCCCCGGCCCACGCTACACGTCCTATCCGACGGCGGACCGCTTCGTCGAGGCCTTCGACGCTGAAGCCTACCGCACGGCGCTGCGCGAGCGCGCCATGGGCGCCCGCGTCGGTGGCGCGCCGCCGCTGTCGCTGTACGTGCACGTGCCGTTCTGCGAGTCGGTCTGCTATTACTGCGCCTGCAACAAGGTCATCACGCGGCATCACGAACGTGCCGCCGAGTATCTGGACGCGCTGGACGCAGAGATCGCGTTGCATGTCGCCGAACTCGGCACGGGGCGCCCGGCCACCCAGGTCCACCTCGGCGGCGGGACGCCGACCTTCCTGACCGACGAGGAACTCGAGCGCCTTCTGTCGCGCCTGCGCGCCTCCTTCGGCATCGCTGCAGACGCCGAGGTCTCCATCGAGGTCGACCCGCGCACCGCCACGCCTCAGCGCCTGGAGCGGCTGGCGGCGATGGGCTTCAACCGGGTCAGCTTCGGCGTGCAGGACTTCGATCCGGCCGTGCAGGCGGCGGTGCATCGCGTGCAGAGTTTCGAAAGCGTGCGCGACCTCGTCGTCGCGGCGCGGGCGCACGGTTTCAAGTCGATCAATGCCGACCTCATCTACGGGCTGCCAAAGCAGACGGCGGCGTCCTTCCAGCGCACCATCGCGCAGGTGGCCGAACTGCGGCCGGACCGCATCGCCCTGTACGCCTATGCCCATCTGCCAGCACGTTTCAAGCCGCAGCGGCGCATCGATCCGGCGGAGTTGCCTGCGGCGCAGACGCGGCTGGACATGCTGGGCGGGGCGATCGCCGGTTTCCTGGGGCACGGCTACACCTACATCGGGATGGACCACTTCGCGCTGCCCGACGATGCGCTCGCGGTGGCCAAGCGCCGCGGGCGGCTGCACCGCAACTTCCAGGGCTACAGCACCCAGCCGGACTGCGACCTCATCGGGCTGGGCGTGTCGTCGATCGGCCGCATGGGGGCGACCTACAGCCAGAACGCCAAGACCCTGCCCGATTACTACGACGCCGTGCGCCAGGGCCGCTTTCCCATCGTGCGCGGGCTGGCCCTGACCCGCGACGACCTGATACGTCGGGCCGTCATCATGGCGCTGATGTGCCAAGGGCGGATCGACTTCGAGTCGATCGCGCTGGCGCACCTGGTCTCGTTCCGTGACTACTTCGCGGTCGAGATGGAGGCGCTCGCGCCGTTCGTCGCCGAAGGCCTCGTGGAGGTGGATGCCGACGGCATCCAGGTCACGGCGCGCGGCTGGTTCTTCGTGCGCGGCGTCGCTGCGGTGTTCGACCGCCACCTGCGCGGCGACCAGGCGCGCGAACGCTTCTCGCGCATCTTCTGAACCCGGCCGACGACGGGGCCTGCACCGATGGACCTGGCGCTGCTGTTCAGCGCACTGATGCTGGGGCTGGCCGGGGTGCCGCACTGCACCGCGATGTGCGCCGCGCCCTGCGCCGCAGTGACGCAGGGACCCGCAGCGGGCCGACGCACGCGCTGGGCGATGTTCCATGGCGCTCGCGTGCTGGCCTATGCGCTGGCCGGGGGGATCGCTGCCTCGAGTGTCGGCGCACTGGCCACGCTGTCCGATTGGTCGCCGCTGCTGCAGCCGGTGTGGACGCTGGTCCATGCCGCCGCCTTTTCGCTCGGTCTGTGGCTCATATGGACCGGCCGGCAGCCGGCGTGGCTGGAGTCGCTGGGCCGCGGCAGCGCCCGCGCCGCCGAGCCGGCGGGCGGCTGGAAGCGCATGAGCGGGCCGGCACGTGCCGGGCTGGCCGGCGGGCTGTGGGTGGCCTGGCCGTGCGGCCTGCTGCACTCCGCGCTGCTGCTGGCGGCGATGGCCAACAGCGCGGTCGCCGGGGCCGTCGTCATGGGCGGCTTCGCAGCGGTCACCGCCGCCGGGCTCGTGCTCGGCCCGAGCCTGTGGGTCTGGCTGGGCGGCGGGGCGGCCGCGGCGCAGGCGGCGACCTGGGGCGTGCGGCTGGCCGGGCTGGCGCTGGTCGGGGCCTCGGGCTTCGCGCTGGGCCATGGTCTGTGGGGCCGCATCGCAGCGTACTGCTAGCCGTCCGGCCGGCGCTGCGTGTGGCGTGTCCTGCAAGCTCGTTGCCCGAGCCGTCGACTCGGCATCGGCCCGCGCCACGAATCGCGCGTCAGGGGCTCGACAGGGCGCTGACTTAGAATTTGAGGCTTCCGCGAGACCCTCTCGCGCAGCGGAGACGACACGCATGTACAAGCACATCAAGGTGCCCGCCGGTGGGCAGAAGATCACTGTCAACGCCGACTTTTCGCTCAACGTGCCCGACGAGCCCGTCATTCCCTACATCGAGGGCGACGGCACCGGCATGGACATCACGCCGGTGATGCTCAAGGTGGTCGACGCCGCGGTCGCGAAGGCCTACGGCGGCAAGCGCCGGATCCACTGGATGGAG
>CAZQPN010000453.1:0-3089 GCA_964595215.1 uncultured Rubrivivax sp.
GCGATGGCGCTGCATGTGGTGCAGGGCGAGCGGGAACTGGTCTCCGAGTGCCGTTCGCTGGCACGCTTCGAGCTGCGCGGCATCCCGCCGATGGCGGCCGGCGCGGCGCGCATCCGCGTGAGCTTCCAGGTCGACGCCGACGGCCTGCTGTCGGTGTCGGCGCGCGAGCAGGTCTCGGGCGTCGAGGCGGCGATCACCGTCAAGCCCAGCTACGGCCTGGCGGACGAGCAGATCGCGCAGATGCTCAGGGACGGCTTCTCGCACGCAGAGGACGACATCGCTGCGCGCGCGCTGCGCGAGGCGCAGGTCGAGGCCGAGCGGCTGGTCCTGGCCACGCGCGCTGCGCTGGCCGCCGACGGCCGCCTGCTCGAGGCCGAGCCGCATGCCGCGATCGACGCCCTCGTGCTGGCGGTCGACCAGGTCCGGCGCGGCAGCGACACTGCGGCCATCGAGGCCGCGACGAAGGCGCTCGCGGAGGGCACCGAGGCCTTTGCCGCGCTGCGCATGAACCAGGGCATCCGCCAGGCGCTGGCCGGCAAGACAATCGACGAAATCTGACACCGGCCTCCCCCGACATGCCCATCATCAAGATCCTGCCGCACGCCGAGTTCTGCCCCGAAGGCGACACCATCGAGGCGCCGCGTGGCACCTCGGTCTGCGAAGCCCTGCTCGACAACGGCATCGAGATCGAGCACGCCTGCGAGATGAGCTGCGCCTGCACCACCTGCCACGTGATCGTCAAGGAGGGCCTCGATTCGCTGGGCGAGATGGACGAGGCCGAGGAGGACCTGCTCGACCGCGCCTGGGGCCTGACGCCGACCTCGCGCCTGTCGTGCCAGGCGATCCTGTCGGACAAGGACGTGACGATCGAGATCCCGAAGTACTCGATCAACCACGCGCGCGAGCAGCACTGATCCGGGCCCGGACGGGCGCCCGCAGGCGTCGACGGCCAATGGGCGCTCTCGTCATGCGCAGGACGAAAAAAGAGCCCCCCTCGCCGCGAGGCGTGGGGGGCCGGACGTAGGGCCTTGCCCTGCTGAGGAGATAGCAACGACACCGTCGCCGGGATCGTCGCAGCGGGGAAAGCAAGCGCCGTACCAGGGGCTGGCGATCCGCGCCGTCGCCGAACCGGATCCGGCGGCACCAGATCGGGGCAATCTTGCCGCGCGCATGCTGCAGTCTGGTGCGGCACGCCCGACCGGCGGCGCGCGGCGGCGCCGATACACTGCTGGCCGTGAACGTGCTCGGCTTCGAATCCTCCTGCGACGAGACCGGTGTCGCCCTCGTCTGCGCCGGGGCGTCGGGCGTGCCGCGCCTGTGCGCACAGGCGCTGCACAGCCAGGCGGACATGCACGAGGCCTACGGCGGCGTGGTGCCGGAGTTGGCGTCGCGCGACCACATCCGCCGCGTGCTGCCGCTGACGCGCCAGGTGCTCGCCGAGGCCGGCGCGACGCTGGCCGACGTCGACCTCGTCGCGTACACGCGCGGCCCCGGCCTGGCCGGCGCGCTGCTCGTCGGCGCCGGCGTGGCGGTCGCGCTGGGCGCGGCGCTGCAGCGGCCGACGGCGGGCGTGCATCACCTGGAGGGCCACCTGCTATCGCCCTTCCTGGCTGACGATCCGCCGGCCTTTCCCTTCGTCGCGCTGCTCGTCTCCGGCGGTCACACGCAGCTGATGCGGGTCGACGGCGTCGGACGCTACGCATTGCTCGGCGAGACCGTCGACGACGCCGCTGGCGAAGCCTTCGACAAGAGTGCCAAGCTGCTCGGGCTGGGTTACCCGGGCGGACCGGCGCTGGCCCGGCTGGCCGAGTTCGGCAATCCGGACGCCTTCGACCTGCCGCGCCCGCTGCTGCACAGCGGCAACCTCGACTTCTCGTTCGCGGGGCTGAAGACGGCGGTGATGACGCGGATGAACAGGCTCGGGCCCAATGTCTGCGAGCAGTCGCGCGCCGACCTCGCGGCGGCGACGCAGCGCGCCATCGTCGACGTGCTGACCGCCAAGGCGGTCAAGGCGCTGCAGGCGACGGGGCTGGACCGGCTGGTCGTCGCCGGCGGCGTCGGCGCCAACCGCCTGCTGCGCGAGACGCTGGACCGGCGCGCGGCGCGCCTGGGCGCCCGCGTGCACTATCCGCCGCCGGCGCTGTGCACCGACAACGGCGCGATGATCGCGCTGGCCGCCGCGCTGCGCTGGCAGCACGGGCTGCTGCCGGCCGACGCGCCGGGCGCCTTCGACGTCCATCCGCGCTGGGCGCTCGAGGACGTTGCCGTGGCTTGACCGCGTGCCGGACCCCCGCGCCCGGCGCATCCCGTCACCTGCACCGACCCATGACATGACACTGAGACTTACGCGCCGCCAGGCGCTCGCGCGCTTGGCCTGTGGCGCTGGACTGGCTGCGCTGTGTGTGCTGGCCACGCCCCTGGCAACTGCCTCCCCGACCGGCCCGGCAACCGTCCGGTCCGCGGCCGCGCCGCCTTCGGCCGGCGAGCCGATCCGGCTCGCGCTGATCGAGGGCCTGTCCGGCCCCTTCGCAAACGCCGGCGACGCGGTGCACCGCAACCTGCTGTGGGCCGTCGAGCGCGTCAATGCGCGCGGCGGCGTCGCGCTGCCGGGCGGCGCGCGGCCGCTGGAGATCGTGCGCTTCGACAGCAAGGGGCAGACCGAGGAGGCGCTCGGCCTGATGCGTGCCGCGCTCGATCGCGGCATCGGCTTCGTGTTGCAGGGCAACAGCTCATCGGTGGCGGCGGCGTTGATCGACGCCCTCGACAAGCACAACGCACGTGCTCCGGCGCGGCGCGGGCTGTTCCTCAACTACTCCGCGGTCGATCCGATCCTGACCAACGAGCGCTGCAGCTTCTGGCACTTTCGCTTCGACGCGCACGCCGACATGCGGTTGGCCGCGTTGGTCGACGTGCTGAAGGCCGATGCCGCCATCGAGCGCCTGTACCTGATCGGACAGGACTACAGCTTCGGCCAGCACGTGCTGCGCCAGGCGCGCGCGATGATCGCCCAGGCCCGGCCCGACCTGCGCATCGTCGGCGACGAGCTGCACCCGGTCGGCCGGGTCAAGGACTTCCTGCCCTACGCGGCG
>CAZQPN010000454.1:0-3082 GCA_964595215.1 uncultured Rubrivivax sp.
TTCCTTGACCTCCTCCTTGGCCTCGTCGCAGCCGGCGACATCTGCAAAGGTGGTGGTGTTGTTGGCCTCGTCGAGCATGCGCGCCTTGCTCTTGCCGAAGCTGAAGGCGCCGCCCTTGCCGCCGCCCTGCATCTGGCGCATGAAGTAGATCCACACGCCGATCAGCAGCAGCATCGGGCCCCAGCTGACGAGAATGCTGGTCAGCAGCGAGGGCTCCTCGCGCGGGCGGACGTCGAACTTGACGCCGCTGTCGATCAGGTCGCCGACCAGGCCGCGGTCGAGGTAGGTCGCGTTGCTGCGCAGCCGGCGGTCGTCGGTCGTCACGGCGACGATCTCGGTCGTGCCGGCACCCTCCTGCAGCGTGACCGACTTGATGCGTCCCGCGCGCACCTCGTCAAGGAAGTCCGAATAGGCAATCTGGTTGCCCACCGCCGCGGTCCGATCAAATTGCTTGAAGACGGTGAACAGCACGAGGGCGATCACCAGCCAGACAGCAACTTTGGAGAACCATTGATTGTTCACCGAGACTCCTTCTCTACGCGCAAGCCGCCGGGCCGGACTGCCTGTCGGTACGCTGAATATGAGGCTGATTCTAGTTCAGTCAAGCTGCCGGACGCCGATGCAATCACCCTGATAAGCACATCCAATTACCGGCGTCAAGTCCCGGCATCCGCATCCTGCACGACATGCGGCTTGGGACCGATGCCAACCAGAAAGGTTTCCGACGACTTGTCGCGCGAGGCCTTCGGCTTGATCGGCTTGACGACGCGAAAGCGGTCCTTGAACAGCTTGACGAGCTGGCTGTACCCGCTGCCGTGGAAGCACTTGCAGACCAGCGCGCCGTCGGGCTTCAGGTGCCGGCCGGCGAAGTCCACCGCCAGCTCGACCAGGTGCGAGATCCGCGCGGCGTCCGACGCCGCGATCCCGGACAGGTTCGGCGCCATGTCCGAGACAACCACGTCCACCGCCCGCCCGGCCAGCGCCGACTCGAGCTGCGCGAGCACCTCGTCCTCGCGGAAGTCGCCCAGCATGAACTGCACGCCGTCCACGGGCTCCATCGGCAGCAGGTCGAGCGCGATGATCGTGCCGCGCAGCGCCCCGGTGGCCGCGCCCTCGGGCGCGAACCGGCGCCGCAGGTACTGGCTCCAGGCGCCGGGCGCGGCACCGAGGTCGACCACCACCTGGCCGGGCCGGATCAGCCCGAGCGCCTCGTCGATCTCCTGCAGCTTGTAGGCGGCCCGGGCGCGGTAGCCCTCCTGCTGCGCGCGCTTGACGTAAGGGTCGTTCAGGTGGTCGTGCAGCCAGGCCCGGTTCACCTTCTTCGACTTGCGCTTCATGCCTGCCCCCCGCCGTCCGCCGATAATGCGCGTATGTCCGCCCTCACCCTGACCCCCGCCGAGCGCAAGCAGCACCGCGCCGACGCCCACCACCTCGATCCGGTCGTGATGATCGGCGCCGAGGGCCTGTCGCCTGCCGTGCTCAAGGAGGCCGACCTCGCGCTCAAGGCCCACGGCCTCATCAAGCTGCGGGTCTTCTCGGACGACCGGGGCGTGCGCGAGGCCCTGCTGGCCGATCTGGCCGACCGGCTGTCGGCGGCGCCCGTCCAGCACATCGGCAAGCTGATCGTGCTCTGGCGGCCCATCCCGCCGAAGGAAACGGCCGAGCGCGACGACCGCCGCCCGGGGCCGCGCACCGTCAAGCTGGTCAAGTTCTCCAAGAGTGGCAACCACCGGGCCATCGTCAAGAAGGTGAAGGTGATGGGCAACGAGCGCGTGACCGCCGGCGGGCTCATCAAGCGGGCGAAGAAACGGGTGGCCGGCGGCGTCAAGAAGAAGGCACCGGCCTGAACCGCGGGCGCCCTGCGCCAGCCCATGAAGGGGCCGGGGCAAAGCCGCCCGGAGGCCGCCAGGGCGCCGCGGTTGGCCGGCGGACCGGCGCGGCGGCGTGTCAGGGCGGCGGACGCGTGGCGCGCCAGGCCAGCGTCAGCACCAGGGCGAGCTTGACGCCATAGAAACCGGCGCTGATGGCATGCAGTTGGGCGAAGCCGAGCGCGCCCTGCCCGGCCCGCGCCGCCTCCATCATCGGCTGCACGGCGAAGTAGCCCGCCACCGTGCAGAACAGCGCGCCGGCGGCCAGCGCCATCCCGGCGCTGAACTGCGAACCGGCGCCGGTCGCCGCGGCGCGCCGGGCCGCCAGCCGCTCCAGACCCAGCAGCAGCACACCGAGCACCAGGCTGGTGTAGGCCTCCTGGGACAGCATGCGCGAGACCATGCGGCCGGCGTCGGCCCGCGCCAGCAGTGCGAAGGCCGCCGGTGTCGCCAGCCCCGCCACGCACAGCAGCCACCCAGCCCACAGGCCCGGCAGCAGTCGGCGCGCGCGGTCGCTCCACCGAGCGAAGCGGGTCACGAGGCCGCTCAGACGTAGCGGACCTCGATGATCTCCCAGTGCTTGAGCCCGCCGGGCGCCTGCACCTCGGCGACGTCGCCGGCCTCCTTGCCGATCAGCGCGCGCGCGATCGGGCTGCTGATCGAGATCAGGCCGAGCTTCAGGTCGGCCTCGTCGTCGCCGACGATCTGGTAGGTCGCCTTGGCACCCGTGTCCTCGTCCTCGAGGTCCACGGTGGCGCCGAACACGACCTTGCCGTCGGCGTTCAGCGTCCCCGGGTCGATGACCTGGGCCGCCGCGAGCTTGCCCTCGAGCTCCTGGATGCGGCCTTCGATGAAGCCCTGCTTGTCCTTGGCAGCGTCGTACTCCGCGTTCTCCGACAGGTCGCCCTGCGCGCGCGCTTCGGCGATCGCCTGGATCACGGCGTGGCGTTCGACCGTCTTCAGCCGGTGCAGTTCTTCCTTCAGCTTGTCGGCGCCGCGACGGGTCAGCGGGATGGTGGGCATGGTCGGATCCTGTGGGCAAAAGCAAGACCGCCGCAATCGGCCTTCGGGCAGAAGGCGTCTTGCGGCGGGCGATGCGTGATTTTAGGTCAGGTCGGCGTGCAATTCCTGGATCGACCGCACTTCCAGGTCGGCTTCATGCTTGAGCGCCTCGGTCACCGCCTCGCAGCCGGCCATCGTCGTGTAGTAGGTGA
>CAZQPN010000455.1:0-2855 GCA_964595215.1 uncultured Rubrivivax sp.
GCCGAGATCGGCCGCCACTGCGGCGCCACCGCGCTGACCTGGAACATGCACGTGTGCTCGGCGATGTGGGCCGGCTTCATCGCCGACGCGCTGGACATGACGCCCGAGCAGCGCGCCGACCACGAGCGCTGCCGTGCCGTGCACTTCCGGCGCGTGGTGGAGGAGGGCAAGGTCTACGCCCAGCCGTTCAGCGAAGGCGGCGCGGCGGCGGCCGGCAAGGCGCCGTTCGGCACGCTGGCCAGGAAGGTCGACGGCGGCTACCTGGTGACGGGGCGCAAGATCTTCGCGTCGCTGTCGGGCGCGGCCGACTACTACGGGGCGCTGTGCACGCTGGACAAGCCCGGCGCGGGCGTGCGCGACTCGATGTACCTCGCGGTGCCGGCCGACGCGCCGGGCGTGACCGTCAGCGGCCCGTGGGACCCGATGGGCATGCGCGGCACGGTGTCGCGCAACCTGGAGTTCAAGGAGGTCTTCGTGCCCGACGAGGCGCGCATGATGCCCGAGGGCCTGTACTTCCAGGCCGCGCAGCGCTTCCCCCACATGTTCGCCACGCTGTCGCCGACCTACATGGGGCTGGCGCAGGCGGCCTACGACTTCACCGTGCAGTACCTGCGCGGCGAAATGCCCGGCACGCCCCCGGTCAAGCGCCGAATGTACCCGACCAAGCAGGTCGGCACCGCCGAGATGCGCATCAAGCTGGAACAGACGCGGGCCCTCTTCCTGCAGAACGCGCGCGACGCGCAGGTGGATCCGGACCGGGACACCCGGATGCGGCTGTACGCGGCGCACTACAGCATCATGGAGAACGCCAACGACATCGCACGCCTGGCGATCCGCACCTGCGGCGGCCAGAGCATGTTGAAGTCGCTCGCGCTCGAGCGCATCTACCGCGACAGCCGCTGCGGCAGCCTGATGCTGCCGTGGACCGCCGAGCTGTGCGTCGACCGGCTGGGCCGCGAGTGCCTGTACGAACCGGGCGAGCGCGACGAGGTGATCGAGGCCTGAGCGGGCCCCGGGACATGGCCGTGGATGCACCGCCGCAGGGGCCGCCGTGCCCGTGACCTTGACGCGCACCGACGTCGACCGCGCCGCCGAGGCCGAGGCCGACTCGTTGCGCGCGATGGGCGTGACCGCCGGCCATACCGTCGCCTGGCTGGGACTCAACGGGCTGCGGCCGCTGGCGCTGCTCGAGGCCTGCCGGCAGCTTGGCGCACGGTTCCTGCCGCTGAACTGGCGCCTCGCGGGTCTGGAGCTGGCGGTGATCGTCCAGCACGGCAACGTCCAGCACCTGCTGCACGACGAGGCGCAGGCGGAGCTCGCTGCGACCGTGCGTGAGCTGGCCGCGCTGCCGCAGGCACCGGCCGAAGGCCACGATCCCGGCGATCTGATGCTCGTCTACACCTCGGGCACGACCGGCCAGCCCAAGGGTGCGGTGCACACCGGGGCCGGGATGCAGGCCAACGTCGACGCCGCGATCGCGTGCCAGGACCTCGGACCGGCGACCCGCACGCTGGCGGTGCTGCCGACCTTCCACGTCGGCGGCCTGTGCATCCAGGTGCTGCCGACGCTGGCCGCGGGCGGCAGCGTGCGGCTGCACGAGCGCTTCGACCCCGCCGCCTGGCTGGCCGACGTGGCGGCCTGGCGGCCGACGACGAGCCTGCTGGTGCCGGCGGCGATGCGCGCCATCGTCGAGCACCCGGACTGGTCGGCGACCGACCTGTCGTCGCTCAGGTTCGTCAACAGCGGCTCGCAGATCGTGCCGGCGGCGCTGATCGAGGCCTTCCACGCGCGCGGCGTGCCCGTGACGCAGGTCTACGGCAGCACCGAGACCGGGCCGGTGTCCATCGTGCTGCCTCCGGACGAGGCGATGGCCCACGTCGGCCGCGTCGGTCGTCCAGCCCTGGGCGTGCAGGTGCGGCTGGGTACCGACGGCGAGATCCTGCTGAAGGCGCCCAACCTGCTGCGCACCTACCACCGCACCGCGACACCGGCCTTCGATGCCGAGGGCTGGTTCCACACCGGCGACCTGGCCGTGCAGCACTCGGACGGCATGTTCGAGGTCGTCGGCCGCAGCAAGGAGCTGATCATCTCCGGCGGCGAGAACATCCACCCGGCCGAGATCGAGAACCTGCTGGCCGGCCACTCGGACGTCGCCGAATGCTGCGTCGTCGGCCTGCCCGACGCCCGCTGGGGCGAGGTCCCGGTGCTCGTCGTCGTGCCGCGCGAGGGACGGGCGGTCGACGAGGCGGCGCTGCGCGCGCTGTTCGACCAGCGGCTGGCCCGCTTCAAGCACCCGCGGCGCGTCATGGTGGCGCAGGCGCTGCCCAAGACGGCGCTGGGCAAGGTGCAGCGGTCGTTGCTGGCGGACCGGCTGGCGTCGTCCTGACCGTCGCCGCGGGGCACCTTGCGCCAGCGCAAGCTGGACGGGCCTCGGCCACCGCCGCCGACTTGAAATGTGCCGTGTCGGGCCCATGTCAGACGGCAACGGAGGACCATCCATGCGATTCGACAAGTTCACCACCGCGTTCCAGCAGGCCATCGGCGACGCCCAGAGCCAGGCCGTCGCGCGTGACAACCCCTACATCGAGCCGGCGCACCTGTTGCACGCGATGTTGCAGCAGCCCGACGGGCCGAAGGCGCTGCTCGACCGCGCCGGCGCCAACAGCGCCGCGTTGATGACGGCGATGGACACGGCGATGCGCAACCTGCCGCAGGTGCAGGGCGGCGCTCAGCCGGTGCAGCCGGGGCGCGACCTGGTGACGCTGCTGCAGCAGGCCGACAAGGAGGCCACCCAGCGCGGCGACCAGTTCATCGCCAGCGAGATGTTCCTGCTCGCGCTGGCCGACAGCAAGACC
>CAZQPN010000455.1:2865-3073 GCA_964595215.1 uncultured Rubrivivax sp.
CGGCCTGACGCGCAAGTCGCTGGAGGCCGCCATCGAGGCGGTGCGCGGCGGCCAGAGCGTCGACTCGGCCGAGGCCGAGGGTCAGCGCGAGGCGCTGAAGAAGTACACGCTCGACCTGACCGAGCGTGCGCGCCAGGGCAAGCTCGACCCGGTGATCGGACGCGACGACGAGATCCGGCGCGCGATCCAGGTGCTGCAGCGGCGCAGC
>CAZQPN010000456.1:0-3068 GCA_964595215.1 uncultured Rubrivivax sp.
TTGAGTGCACTGGATGCTCAAACGGCGCGCAGGAAGCCCCTGCAAGGCTTCGCAGCGCGACATCGGCTTGCGCGTGCCCGTGTTGGCCCGTCAAAGAAGTTCTCACACGGCCTCGGCCAGGAGCCGCCGTTGCCCAACGACGGGATTCGAGGCGACCGCCGAAGTGCACCGTCGAGGACGAGCGACGTTGCGGTTCGGGCGGCCGATGGTCGGCGTCAGGACAGTGTCGCTGGAGCCGCGCCGAGTGGTGCCCGCAGGGTGTTGATGTCGCCGATGCCGCGGTGCTCGACGAGCCTGTCGCCGACCGTCCGGTCCATGTGCATCACGACCAAGTCGACCTCGCGGCCGGTGGCGGCCTCATCCCATGAAGGGCTGCTCGTGGCGTCCAGGGCAGCGGCCGATGCCTCGTTCCCGGGTGCAGTCTTGAGCATGGCGTCCTCATGGGAGCGTGAAGGGGAGCGCACTGCGCACGCCCGTCGTCAGGCGGGCGCCTGTTCGGCGGGCGCGGTGGCCGTTGCGGCCTGTTCGAGCGCCGCCTGGTCGGGCCCGACGAAGGGCGGCGCGTTCAGGGCCGCCGCGATGCCGGCGTACAGCCGCTCGTCGAGGTACGCGGCGGGCGGCAGGTGGCTGCCGAAAATCCGGCGCGGGCGCAGCTCGCGCAGGGGGCGGGTGGCCGCATCGAAGTGCTCGCGCCCGATCTGCGACAACCAGGGCGCGTCCACGCGGCTCCACAGGCTCAGACCTTCATGCAGGGCGTCCGGCGCGATCGCCGCGGCAACCTCCGCCGGCTCCCGCATCACCGCGCCGAAGCAGTCCGAACTGAACAGATGCCCGGTGCGAGCGTCGAAGGCGGCCATGGTCTCGGGGGCGTCGTAAACCGGCGGGCGCAGCGCCCGCAGGTGGCGGTCACCCACGTCCAGCGCCTGACCGGGGTTGAGCATGTAGCTGCGCTCGGGCGGGAACAGCTGCAGACCGAGCTTGCCCACGCCCAGGTAGTTGGTGACGATGCGGGCGAGCGGCGCCTCGTCCAGCACGGCACGCAGGTTGCCGATGTGGTCGGCGTCCGCGTGCGTGATCCAGATCCAGCGCAAGGCGCGCGGGTCGATCAGTTCGCGCAGCGCGGCCATGAAGCCCTCGCGCAACGCCGTCATGCCGGTGTCCACGAGCACGGGCTCGCTGGCGTGGATCAAATAGGCGTTGACCGGCAGGAGCCCGAGGCCCGGGAGCGGCGTGTAGGCGCCGATCAAGTCGGTGTCGGGGCCGACGCGGCGGTTCGGCATCAGGGTGGGTTGGTCCATGTCGATGTCCTCGTGAGGTGTGCGGGCGACGGGGCGGTAAGCGCTGCCTCGCCCGGTCTTGCCGGCAGCGCCTGCATGCGGCCCGGGGATCGTCGCCGCGCCGTGTGATCAGTGTCCCGGCGCGGCCGAGTCGCGTCGCTAAAGATTCGCCAACGAATCGCTAAGAGATGGCTAAGTTCGGCTCGACTTGAGGTTCGCATATCTTTATGAGATAATTATCTCATCAAGTGATCGGCCGGTACCCACCATGCCACTGACTCCCGAGCGGATGGATCGCGTCCTGGACGCCCACTTCCGCTTCGAGGCCATCGACGACGTAGCGCGCGTTCTGGGCACGCCGGCCGAGTCGGTAACGCACGACGTGGTGGGATGGTCCCTCGGCGCCTCACAGGGCCGTGAGGCTGCCCGCGGGTTCTACGAGCAGACCTTCGCCGACCTGGCGGACGGCCGCGTGCGCAACCAGAGCCGACGCTATGGCACCAACTTCGTGGTGGACGAGTCGGTCTGGAGCGGTCGTGCCGTGGGCCGCCCGTTCGGCATCCCAGGGTCCGGGCGCCGCTTGTCCTTTCGCATGCTGCACGTCATCGACTTCACCGAAGAAGGCCAGATCGCGCGGGAGAATGTCTGGTTGGACTTCGCGGCCATCCGCGCCCAGCTGTCGCCGGACGGCCGTGCATGAAGCCTGCGCCGCGCTCCCCGGCCGGCAAACCGCAGCGCGATGCGCTGCGGAGCCGCACCACCGCCGCCGATGCCGGTGGCCGCGTGAACCAGCTTCGGCGCACGCGCAACGACCTGCTGCAGGCCGCGGCTCGGCTGGCGCGTGAAGGCCGCAGCCCGAGCCTCGAGGAGGTGGCAGAGGCGGCAATGGTCTCGCGTGCGACCGCCTACCGCCACTTTCCGGACGTCAACGCGCTGCTGATCGAAGCGGCGCTGGATATCGACACACCCCGGGCCGAGCTGGTTTTCCGTGACGCGCCGGCCGACGACCCCGTGACCCGGCTGGAGCGGGTGGACACCGCGTTCGAAACCATGATCCGCGACAATGAGGTGTCGCTGCGCCTGATGCTGCGGCACACGCTGGAGCGCAGCGTGCGCGGCGGCGCCGCGGGCGCGCCGCTGCGGCAGAACCGGCGTTCGCCGTTGATCGACGCCGCCCTCGACCCGGTGCGTCAACAGTTCCGACCGGCGGCGCTCAAGACCCTGTCGCGGGCGCTGGGCATGGTCATCGGCACCGAGGCGATGCTGGCGCTGAAGGACGTGCTGCAGCTCGACGACGTCGAGGCGCGGCGCGTGCGGCGCTGGGCGATCCGCGCACTCGTCGACGCCGCGCTCACGCCGGCGGGGCCACCGCGCGGCGTGGCACGGCGCGGAGCCGGGCGATGACGACGGCCGCGGCCGACCCGCCCGTCGAAGTTCGGTACTACGAACGCGATGGCAGCGTGTTCCTGGACACGCACTACCTGATCAAAGGCGTGGCCGGCGCGATCTTCTGGAAGCTGGCCAACGAACACAGCCAGCGCCAGCGCAGCGAGTTCAGCCTGCGCGAACTGCGTCTGGCCGGCGCCGAGCTTCGTCTGCCGGACGTGCAGGACAACCTGAGCACGCGCATGCTACTGCTGCAGCGCCGCCTGGCCGATCGCCAGGCCGTCATGCAGATCCACCGATCGGGGCGCGGGCGCTTTCGCATCGAACTGCAGCGACCGCTGCGTTTGACGCCGATGCCTGATCCCGCACGGCTGCGGGCGGCGTCGCAGCGCTGACACGGCGCGC
>CAZQPN010000457.1:0-3067 GCA_964595215.1 uncultured Rubrivivax sp.
CGCTGGCGGTCTGCGCCAGGTTCTGGAAGGCGTTGGCCTGGTTGGTGATCTGCCACGCGTGGCGGATCGGCGCCGTGTAGCCGGCGGTGCGCAGGATGATCTCGGCGCCCTTGTAGGCCGCCTCGCGCGCCATCTCAGGGAACATGCCGTCGTGGCAGATGATCAGCGACAGCTTGCAGCCGCGCGGCCCGTCGCACACCGGCACGCCGAGGTTGCCCGGCTCCCAGGGCTCGACCGGCACCCACGGGTGCAGCTTGCGGTAGTAGAGCCGGATCTCGCCCGTGTCGTCGATGACGAGGCCGCTGTTGTACGGGTTGCCGTGCGGGTTGGCCTCCATGATCGAGAAGCAGCCCCACAGCCTGTGCTCGACGCAGGCGGCCTTGAAGGCCGCGACCTCGGGGCCATCGAGCCGCACCATCAGCTCGGGCGCGGTGCTCATCGACAGGCCGTGCAGCGAGTACTCGGGGAACACGACGAGGTCCAGCGTGGCCATGTTGCGCCGCGCCTTGCCGACCATCTCGCAGATGCGCCGCGTCTGCGCCGCCAGCTGCGCCGGCGTGTCGACCACCGGCAGCGCCAGCTGCACCAGCCCGACCACCACGCCGTTCGGCGACTTGTTGAGTCCACCCAGTCCGGTCATGTGCAGTTCCTTCCGTTCATCGGTTCACCGTCAGTTCCATCGGTGCGCCCTGCAGCGAGCGGCGTGGCGAGCAGGTGGCGACCAGGATCGCCAACGTCAGCGCGTAGGGCACGGCATTGAAGAGGTAGTAGCCGCCGGACACGCCGACCGACTGCAGCGCCGGGCCGAGCGCACCGGCGCCGCCGAACAGCAGCGCGGCCCACAGGCAGCGCATCGGATGCCAGCGCGCGAAGATCACCAGCGCCACGGCGATCAGGCCCTGGCCACTGGACAGCCCCTCGTTCCAGCTGCCCGGGTAGTACAGCGACAGCGACGCGCCGCCGAGCCCGGCGATCGCGCCGCCGACGGTGGTCGCGGCGATGCGCACGCCCGACACCGACGTTCCGAGCGCGCGCGCGGCATCGGCCGAGTCGCCGACCAGCCGCACGCGCAGACCCCAGCGCGTGTTCGCGAAGGCCCAGGCCATCAGCAGCGCCAGCGCGATGCCGAGCGGGAACAGCAGGTTGATGCGCAGCGCCGCGCCGACGGCGCCGCTGTCGCTCCAGCCGCCCAGCGCGATGGACGGGATCTGCGGCGCCTGCGGCTGGATCAGCGCCTTGCCGAAGTAGAAGGCGAGCCCGACGCCGAGTCCCATGATGGCGATGCCGGCGGCGATGTCGTTGACGCCGCGCAGCGAGCACACCAGGCCATGGATCAGCGCGATCGCCGCGCCGCTGACCGCGGCCGCGAGCACCCCCACCCACCACAGCCCGCTGAAGTAGGCGGCGCCGAACCCGGCCATGGCCGAGAAGACGAGCACGCCCTCCAGGCCAAGGTTGATGCGGCCGGCCTTCTCGGTCAGGCACTCGCCCAGGCTGACGAAGAGGAAGGGCGTGCCGACGCGCACCGCACCGCCGAGCACCGCGAGCAGCAGGTCGCCGATCTGCGAGCCTGTCATGCGCCTCCTCCGGCGGCGTGGGCGCGGTGTCTCATGCCGGCACCGCCCGGCGACTGGCGCCCCAGCCGGGCAGCAGCGTCGACAGCCGCCCGCGCAGCGCCTCGCTGGCCAGGATCAGCACGAAACTGAAGCCCATCAGCACCTGCACCGAGGCGTCGGGCAGGCCCATGCGCCGCTGCAGCAGGCTGCCGGCGGCCAGGAAGCCGCCGAACAGGATGGCCACCGGCACGATCGCCAGCGGGTTGTGGCGGGCGACGAAGCTGACCAGGATGCCGGTGTAGCCGAAGCCGGCGATGAGCGACGCGTTGGCCGCGTTGTGCACCGCCGCCACCTCGATGCCGCCGGCCAGCCCGGCGGCCGCACCGCCGAGCGCGCAGGCGGTGATCACGATGCGATTCGCCGGCAGCCCCACCAGCCGTGCGGCGCGGCCGTTGCCGCCGACGACCCGGGTGGCGAAGCCGTGTGTCGTGCCACCCAGCCAGAGCGCGGCGACGACGCAGGCGACGACGCCGAACACCAGCCCCCAGTGCACGTCGAACGGGCCGATGAGGCCGATGCGGATGCTCTCGTCGAGCGGCAGCGTGGAGGGTTTGTTCAGGCTCGACGGGTCGCGCAGCGGGCCCTCGACGACGTGCTTGAACAGCGACACCGCGATGTAGCCGAGCAGCAGGCTGGAGATGGTCTCGTTCACGCCGCGGTACTGGCGCAGCGCACCGGCCAGCGCGATCCACGCCGCGCCAGCGAGCGCCGCGGCCAGCAGGATGAGGGCACTGCCCGGCCAGCCCTCGGCCGGTGTCACCGCATAGGGCAACGCGGCCGCGGCCAGCCCGCCCAGCACCAGTGCGCCTTCGCCGCCGATCACCGTCAACCCGGCGCGCGCCGGCAGCGCGACGCACAGCGCGGTCAGCATCAGCGGCGCCGCGCGCTGCAGCGTGTTCTGGATCGAGAACGCGTCTCCGAAGGCACCGCGGAACAGCAGCGTCCACACTTGCACCGGGTCGTGACCGCCGAACCAGACGAACAGGCCGAACAGCGCCAGCCCGCCCGCCAGCGCGAGCACCGGCAGCACGACGCCTTCGGCGCGGTCGAGGAGGGTCATCGGGCGGGGCCGTTTCGAGTCAGGCCTTGCCGATCACGCCTTCGACGAGGTAGTTCATGCCTTCGAGCTCGACATCGGTCTGCTTGAAGGCCTTGCCCTTCGGGATCACGACCTTGCCGGTGTTGTCCTTCAGCTCGCCGGCGAAGATGTCGAACGCGCCCGCCATCATCTTGGCGCGGACGGCTTCCGCATTCTTGCGCGCGCCCTCGCTGACGGCGCTGCCGTAGGGCGAGGACTTGACGAAGCCCTCCTTCAGCCCCCCGCGCACGAAGTTCGGGTGCGGCTTGCCGCTGCGCGCGGCGTCGACGATCTGCGTGTACGCGGTCAGCCAGTTCCACTCGGCGCCGGTGAGGTAGGCCGCCGGCGCCAGCTTGGCCTGGCTGGCGTGGTA
>CAZQPN010000458.1:0-3049 GCA_964595215.1 uncultured Rubrivivax sp.
GACAACTGCGTCACGATGTTCTTGAGATCGTGCACGACGAAGGCCGACATGCGGTTGAAGGCGTCGAACTTGCGCGCCTCCAGCAGCGCCTCGGCGGCGTGCAGCTGGGCCAGGAAGGCCGCCGCCTGGCGGCTCGCGGTCTTCAGCAGGTCGCGCACCTCCCAGTCCAGCGTCGCTGCGGCGTGCGGCCGCGCCAGCAGCACGAAGCCGGTCAGCTGCTCGCCGACGATCAGCGGCACCACCGCCCAGACGCGGTGCGCCGCGGCGTCCGGCCCGGTCTCCTCCTGCGCCAGCCAGGCCGGCAGCACCAGGCCCTCGTAGCGCTCCGGATGCGCGCGCGCCTCGGCGACGTCGACGATCCAGCCCTGCGCGGCCAGGAAGCGCGCGAACGGGCCATCGGCCGGCTCTCCGGCGGCCGGCATGCCGTCGGTGGTCGCCAGGCGCAGCGTGCGCCCGCCTTCGACGAAGGCCGGCCCCCCCGGCCCGCCCGGTCCGCCGAGCGTCCACAGGCTGCCGCCGGGGCTCTCCACCATGTCGGCCAGGCCGCGCACCACCAGCACGCCCATCTCCTGCGGCGACGCCGGCGCCGACAGCATGGCGGTGAAGCGCAGCCACTGCTCGCGGTAGTCGTAGCGGTAGGCGAAGAAGTTCTTGGCGACGAAGACGCGCAGCCGCGCCCGCATCGACCCCGACAGCACCAGCACCGCCAGGAAGACGATGGCGCTGAACAGCACCGCCAGCTGCAGCGCCCGGCCCCAGCTGCCGCCGAAGAAGCGCACGTAGTAGCCGATGCCGGAGACGAACAGCAGGTAGGCGCCGGCGAGCAGCAGCGTGGCCGAGTAGAAGGCCGCGTTGTGCGACACCTGCAGCCGCGCCTGCCAGTCGGCCTGGCGGCGCGCGGCGACGAACAGCAGCGGCACCGCCAGCGTGTGGATGCCGGCGCGGATGCTGAAGGCGTCGGCGTCGAAGGCGCCGAACAGCACCGCCTGCGAGTAGATGTAGAGGTCGAAGGCGAACAGCAGCCCCAGCCCCAGGCACAGCGGCTTGGCGCCCCAGCGGCTGTCGCGCGCGATGTTGCGGAACAGCTGCTCGACCAGCAGCAGCCCGAACACCGGCTGCGCCATCGACGCGAACAGCGTCAGCCGCTCGGCGCCCTCGCCGCCGACGACCAGCGGGGCGGCGAGCGCCAGCACGCCGAAGCCGACGATCGCGATCGCCAGCGGCTGCAGCAGGCTGGTCTCGCCGCGCGGCCCGCCCTCCAGCCCGGGGCGCAGCAGCACCAGCAGGAAGGCGAACCACGCCGCATAGCGCCCGAGGTCGGCGCTGGCGACGACCCAGGCCGGCCAGTCGGCCGGCGCCAGGCCCGCGGCGGCGCCGGTCACACCCCACAGCGCGCTGGCGCCGATCGCGGCCAGGAACCAGCGCGCGGCCAGGCTGGCCTGGGCGCGCAGGCTGCCGCCCAGCACCTGGTGCACCGCCAGGCCGCCGTAGGCCAGCGCGGTGGCGACGAAGCCGATCAACGCCAGTTCGAAGGCGCTGCTGTCGATGGAACCCATGGATGTCGATCAGACCATAGCGCGCCGGCCGCGGCTACGGGGCGGGACGCACCCGCGCCGGCCTGCCCCCAACAATTGCGCGCGCGGAGCCCGGCGATGCCGGCGCGCTCAGCGCGCGCCCTTGCCGGTCAGCACCACCGCCACCGTCTCGAACAGCACCATGATGTCGAGGAAGAGCGAGTGGTTCTTGACGTAGTACAGGTCGTACTGGAGCTTCTCGGCCGCGTCCTCGACCGTCGCGCCGTACTGGTAGCGCACCTGGGCCCAGCCGGTGACGCCGGGCTTGACCGACTGGCGCACCGCGAAGAAGGGGATCTTCTCGGTCAGCTGCTCGACGAAGAACGGCCGCTCGGGGCGCGGGCCGACCAGGCTCATCTCGCCCTTGAGCACGTTGAAGAGCTGCGGCAGCTCGTCGATGCGCGTCTTGCGCATGAAGGCGCCGATGCGCGTCACGCGGTCGTCGTGCACCGTCGCCCAGCGCGGCTTGCCGTCCTTCTCGGCGTCCTGGCGCATGCTGCGGAACTTGGCGACCATGAAGGTCTTGCCGTTCAGGCCCACGCGCTCCTGCCGGTAGAGCACCGGCCCGCGGCTGTCGAGCTTGATCGCGATCGCCGCGGCCAGCATGATGGGCGCGCTGACCACGATCAGCGCCAGCGAGCAGACGATGTCGAAGACGCGCTTGATCGTCGTGCGCCAGAAGCCCTGGTTGAAGCCGTCGCCGAAGATCATCCAGCCGGCGTTCGCAAAGCCGAGCCGGATCTGGCCGAGCGTCTTCTCGAAGTGCGTGTTGACGTCGCAGACCTTGATGCCATTGAGCTTGCAGTCCAGCAACTCGCGCAGCGGCATGCTGCCGGAGCGGCGCTCGGTCAGCGCGACGACGATCTCGTCGACGTCCATGTGGCGCGCGGTGGCGGTCAGCGACCGGGCCGCCGGCAGCACCCGCTTCGCGTCGACGGCGCACTCGCTCTCGTTCGGGCTCGGGTAGTAGCCGACGACCTCGGCGTGCGGGTCGGCCTCGTGCAGGGTCTGCGTCACCAGCTGCGCCGCCGGGCCGCAGCCCAGGATCAGGATGCGCGCCCGCGCGCCGTGGCTGCTGGCCCAGGCACTGGCGTACACGCGCCGCAGCACGACGACGCCGGCGCCCGCCATCGCGGCCCAGCGCACCGCCTCCCGGCCCTCCATGTCGGCCGGCAGCAGCCCGAAGATCAGCCACGTCAGCGGCAGCGTCAGCGTCAGCGCCAGTGCCGCGCGCGCCAGCACCTGGGTGCGCGTGAAGTTGGGTGCCGCCTGGTACAGGCCCGAGGCGCTGTTGATCACGAACATGCCGGCCGCCAGCGACACCAGCTGCGGCCCGGCGGCCGGCAGCATCACGTCCAGCCCGCCGGCCTGGGTGGCGAAGACGACCAGCATGGCGACCAGGATGAAGCCGAGGTCCGAGAGGATCCTCAGCAGCGTCTGGCGGTGCATGTAGTGGTTGAAGATGCGGATCATGG
>CAZQPN010000459.1:0-3046 GCA_964595215.1 uncultured Rubrivivax sp.
GCACAGGCCAGCGCGCTGGTGTCAGCCATGGGCGCGGTGCTGTCGGGCATCTAGTTCGTTCGAACCCGGATGGCAGCTTGGCGGCACCGCAGTCGGGAGTGCGGCTGTCAGTTCGGGGTCGCGAAGGTGCCGCTGGCAGAAGGCCTCTCGGACTCCCAATGGCGCTGCCGAATCAGTCCCTCATCGCCTCCGACAGCCCGACGAGCTGCCAGCCGGCGCTTTCGAGCCCCGCGCGAAGGCGGCGCGCGTTCCCGACCGCCCCGGGCGTGTCGCCGTGCACGCAGATGCTGTGCATCGGCGTCCGCAGCACCTTGCCGCTGCGGGCGACGATGCCGCCCGCGTCCAGCATGCGCATCACGTGCGCCAGCACCTCGGCGTCGTCGTGCAGCACCGCGCCCGGCTCGCGCCGCGGCACCAGCGTGCCGGCGTCGGTGTAGGCGCGGTCGGCGAAGACCTCGGCCGCCACGCGCAGCCCGGCGCGCTCGCCGGCGGCGATCAGCTCGGACAGCGACGGCGCCATCAGGATCAGTTCGCTGTCGACCGCCCGCACCGCGCGCGCGACGACATCGGCCAGCGCGGCATCCTCGCAGGCCTGGTTGTTCAGCGCGCCGTGCGGCTTGACGTGCACCAGCCGCCCGCCCTCGGCCGCCGCCATCGCCGCCAGTGCGCCGATCTGGTAGATCAGCATCGCCTCCAGCTCGGCCGGCGCCACCTGCACTGGTCGGCGGCCGAAGCCCTGCAGGTCCGGGTAGCTCGGGTGCGCGCCGAGTCCGACGCCGGCGTCGAGCGCGGTGCGCACGGTGCGCCGCATGACGAGCGGGTCGCCGGCATGGAAGCCGCAGGCGATGTTGGCCGCGCCGACAATGCCCAGCAGGGCCTCGTCCTCGCCCATGCGCCAGGCGCCGAAGGACTCGCCAAGGTCGGCATTGAGGTTGATCTTCATGATGTCAGTCTCTGTGGGGCGGGCCATCCGCCGGCGCGGCAGCGTCGGGCCGGAACTCGTCGGACAGCGCGTGCAGGAATCCGGTGACGAGGCTCTCGCCATACAGCGCCGCCTCGTCGACGCCGCCGACCAGCAGCGGCCGCAGCGACGCGAGCAGCGCCCGCGTCTCGGTCTCGGCGGCGCGCGCCAGGCGCTCGCCGGTGGCGGCGTCGACCCAGGCGAAGCGCAGCGTTTCGCCCGGCCGCGTCGCCGCCAGCCGCCCGAGGTCGGCGCCGACGACGGTGCCGATCTTCGGATAGCCCCCGGCGGTCTGCGCGTCGGCCAGCAGCACGATGGGCTGGCCGCTGCCCGGCACCTGGATCGAGCCCGGCACTGTCGCGTCCGAGACGATCTCCGGCGCGCCGGCGTGCGCCAGCTTCGGGCCCTCGAGGCGCACGCCCATGCGGTCGGCGTCGGCGGTCACGCGGTACGCGCCGGCGACGAAGGCCGCCAGCGCCTCGGCGGTGAAATGATCGTCCTGCGGACCGGCGACGACGCGGATCGACCCGCCGGGCGTGCGCGGCGGCTCGGCCAGCATCTGTTCACGGCGCGCGCCAGCCGGCGCCGCCGGCAGCGTCACGCCAGGCGCCAGCGCGCGGCCGTCGACGCCACCGAGCGCGGCACGCGCGTAGGTCGATGCGCTGCCCAGCACCTCGGGCAGCGCCAGCCCCTCGACCGCGACGACGGCGATGCGCCCGCGTTCCAGCCGCCGCACGCGCAGCACGTCCCCGTCGCTCAGCGTCAGCGAGCGCCACGCCGCCAGCACCCGGCGCTCGCCGCCGTGCTCGACCTCGACCACCGCGTGGCCCACCACCGCCACGCGAACCGCGCCGCCGCGTGCCACCAGCTGCAGGCCGCCGTCGAACGACTCGATCACCGGCGCGCCGGCCGGGTTGCCGGCCAGCGCGTTGGCGATGCGCATCAGCCGTGGGTCGAGCACGCCGGCCCAGGGCACGCCGACGCGCCGCAGGCAGCGCCGGCCCGCGTCCTGCACCGACGCGTAGGCACCGGGGGACACGACCTCGATGCGCGGCGCGTCGCTCACGACCCGGCCTCCGGACCGCTGGCATCGGACACGAGCCACGCGTCAGGGTCGATCTCGCACGCCGAGACCGCGGCGTCGATGCGTCGGAACTCGTCCGTCGACACGGGCTGGAACTGCAGGCGGTCGCCGGGCGCCAGCAGCGACGCCGTCGCGCGCGTGGCGTCGAACAGGCGCACCGGGCAGCGCCCGATCAGGTGCCAGCCGCCCGGGCTCTCCCAAGGGTAGATCGCCGTCAGCCCGCCGGCCAGCGCGACGCTGCCGGCCGGCACGCGCACGCGCGGCTCGGCGCGCCGCGGCAGGTCCAGCCCCGGCGGCAGGTCGCCGATGAAGGGGAAGCCCGGAAGGAAGCCAAGCATGTAGACGCGCAGCAGCGCCCCGCTGTGCCGCGCGACGAGCTCGTCGGCGCCGATGCCCAGCGCGCGCGCGGTCTCCGCAAGGTCCGGCGCCGCATCGCCCTCGTAGCACACCGGCAGCCGCCAGCGTCGGCCGTCGACCGGTACCGCGTGGTCGGCGCGTTCGAACAGCGGTTGCAGTGCCTGGATCAGCGCCGCGCGGCCGGTCAGCAACGGATCGAAGAAGACCGTCAGCGAGCGGAAGGTCGGCATCGTCTCGATCAGCCCCGGCAGTTGCCCGGCGGCCTGCGCGCGCGCGATCGCGGTGTCGAGCGCGTTCACCGCCGCCACCAGCGCGGGGTCGATGGCGTCGCCGAACTCGACCGTGAAGGCGGCGTCGCCGGCGTCGAGCAGGCGCGGGGTCATCGCGGGCACGCGTCGGCTCAGCCCGCCATGACCGGCAGGCGCGGGCGAACGCTCACATCCGGCTCGGCAGCCACAGGATCAGGTCCTGGAAGAAGTACGAAAGCAGCGCCGCGACCAGCATCATCAGGAACATCGGCGCCGCCGTCCTGGCAACGTAGGTCAGGTCGTGCCTGGTCAAGCCCTGCAGCACGAACAGGTTCAGCCCGACCGGCGGCGTGATCTGCGCCAGCTCGACCAGCAGCACCGTGAAGACGCCGAACC
>CAZQPN010000460.1:0-3018 GCA_964595215.1 uncultured Rubrivivax sp.
CCGCCTTGCCTTCCATCACCGGCTTGGCCGCCAGCGGCCCGATGTTGCCCAGGCCGAGCACCGCGGTGCCATTGGTCACGACGCCGACCAGGTTGCCACGCGCGGTGTAGCGGAAGGCGTTCGCCGGATCGGCAACGATCTCGTCGCAGGCGGCGGCCACGCCCGGCGAGTAGGCCAGCGCCAGGTCGTGCTGGTTGGACAGCTGCTTGGTGGCCTGGATGGCGACCTTGCCGGGGGTCGGGAACTCGTGGTACTCGAGGGCTGCTCTGCGCAGGGCAGCGCGCTTTTCTTCCGCGTTCGACATCGTTGGGGGCTCCTGGAGCGGCCGGCGGGCCCCGGGCGGGGCGCTGTCCGACGCGGTCGCGCCGGTCGGGACGAAGCCTGCAGTCTAAGGAACCGAGTGTGCGGCGGGCGGATGCGGCCACTCATGCGCGAAACTGCTTATCAGGATTGACCCCCGTCAGGGCAATATGCAACGCGCCGTGCGCCTCGACTCCGACCCCACCCACGCCCCGCCGACCGATCGGCCGCCCGGCGTGGCGACGGACGTCGGCGGCACGCGATGGCGAGGCCCGCGCGGGCCTCGCGACCGGTGGCGCCGCCGGCGCCGCGCCGCACTGTGGGGGGCGCTGGTCGGCCTGCTGCTGGTGGCGCAGACGCTGCTCGTGGCCTTGACGCTGAACTACGAGACGTCGCGCGCCCAGGAGGTGACCGATGCCGTCGCCGTCGAGGTGGCCGGGGAGGTCCGGCGCGGGCTGGCTGCGCTGCAGCAGCAGCTGCTCGCGATCGGCCTGCCGGCGCGCGATTCGGCGGGCGCGCGTCCGATCGCGCGGGCGCTGCTCGCCAGCCAGCGCGAGCTGTTGCGCATCGAGTGGCGCGGCGTCGACGGCACGCTGCACGAGGCGCTCGACTCGCCGTACCGCCCGCCGGTGTTCGACCTCTTCGGGCGCGTTGGCAACGAGGGCGAGACCCTGGCGGCCTGCAACGCGGCGCTGCGCAGCCAGGGCCCGTCCTTCTCGCGCAGCTACTTCGTGCCGCTGCCGGGCGGCATGGGCCTGGAGCTGATGGACGTCTGTCTGCCGCTGGCCGGTGACGGTGGCAGCTCTGGCCTGCTCGTCGCGTCGATCGGTCTGGCGCCGCTGCTCGACGCCAGCATGGGACCGGTCCAGGCCCGCACGCACGAGGTCACGTTCAACGAGGGGGACGGCACGCGGCTCGCCCGCGCCGGCATACCGCGCGGCGCCGGCGTCTTCCGCGCCGAGCGCCTGGTCGACCTGCCAGGCGCGACGCTGCAGCTGCGCGCCGACAACGCCGCCGGTGCGCCGCGTCTGATCCCCAACCTGTCGACCGCGCTCGTGCTCGGGCTGTCGCTGGCGCTGTTCGCGCTCGTGCTGGTGCTGGCGCGCGACGTGCGCCGCCGCGCGCGCGCCGAAGCGGCGCTGGCCGAGGCGCTGAGCTTTCGCAAGGCGATGGACGACGCGCTCGTCACCGGGCTGCGTGCGCGCACGCTGGACGGCCGCATCAGCTACGTCAACCCGGCCTTCTGCGAGATGGTCGGCTACAGCGCGACCGAGTTGCTGAACGCGGTCGAGCCGCCCTACTGGCCGCCCGAGCACCGCGACGAATACCGCGCCCGGCTGGCGGTGCGCCAAGGTGCCGGCGGCGAGGCACTGAACGCCGCTGCACGCGAGGGCCTGGAGACGCAGTTCATGCGCAAGGACGGCGAGCGCTTCCCGGTCATGGTCTACGAGACGCCGCTCGTCGACGCGCTCGGCCGCCAGACCGGCTGGATGAGCGCGGTGCTCGACCTGTCGGCGCAGCGCCGCGTCGAGGACCTCTCGCGCCAGCAGCAGGAGCGGCTGCAGGCCACCGCGCGACTGGCCACGGTCGGCGAGATGGCCTCGCTGATGAGCCACGAGCTGAACCAGCCGCTGTCGGCCATCGCCAGCTACGCGAGCGGGTCGCTGAACCTTCTGGACGCGCCGGCAGACGGCGCGCCGGACGGCGCACGGGCGTCCGTCCCCGGCGCCCTGCCGAGCCCCGCCACCGCCGACGACACGCGCACGCTGCTGCGCCAGGCGCTGGAGCGCATCGCCGAGCAGGCCGAGCGCGCCGGCCGCGTCATCAAGAGCGTGCACGACTTCGTGCGCCGCCGCGAGCAGCTGCACGAGGCGATCGGGGCCGATGTGCTGGTCGAGGCCGTGCTGCCGCTGGTGCGGCTGCAGTCGCGCAAGAGCGCGACCCGCATCGAGCTCGACCTGCCCGCGCCCGCCCCGCGTGTGATGTGCGACCGCACGATGGTCGAGCAGGTGCTGCTGAACCTCACCCGCAACGGCATCCAGGCGATGGACGCGGCGACGCCGCCGGTGGCCCGGGTGCTGACGCTGCGCGTGCGGCAGACGCACCCGCGCTGGGTGCGCTTCACGGTCGAGGACGCCGGCCCGGGCATCCCGCCGGACGTGGCGCCCAAGCTGTTCACGCCCTTCTACACGACGCGCCGCGAGGGCATGGGGTTGGGCCTGAGCCTGTGCCGCACGGTCGTCGAGCAGCATGGCGGCGTGCTCGACTTCGAGCCCGTGCGCGGCGGCGGCACGGCCTTCCATTTCACGCTGCCGGCGGCCGTCGCGCCGCGGCCGGGCGCACCCGTGGCGGCCGATGCCGCGCCGCCGCCGACGGCGGCGCGCGACCTGGCGGGCGTCGCGCTGCCCGCGTCCGGCCACCGCTGAAGCCATGACGCACCCGCGCGCCAAAGCCATCCCGCTCGTCTACCTTGTCGACGACGAGGACGTCGTGCGCGACGCGCTGGCCTGGCTGCTGCGCACGCGTCGGCTGCTGTCCGAGGGTTTCGCCAGCGCCGAGGCCTTCGAGGCGCACCTGGCGGCGCGCACCGCGCCTGGGGCGGCGCCGTGGCCGACGGCGCCGGGCTGCCTGCTGCTCGACGTGCGCATGCCCGGCACCAGCGGGCTGGTGCTGTTCGAGCGCCTGGCCGAGCGCGGGCTGCTGGCCGCGATGCCGGTG
>CAZQPN010000461.1:0-3015 GCA_964595215.1 uncultured Rubrivivax sp.
TGCCGAAGGGGTAGTTGTCGCGCAGGTCCTTCTTGGTCGTGAACGGGAACTTCGCCAGGTCGGCGAGCGACATGCAATCCGACGGGTGCACGCCATGGGCGTCGAACGCGGCCTTGTAGTGCGGCACGTGGTCGTAGGCGGCCTGCAGCGTCTGCTTCAGCCGCTGCAGCTGCAGCGCCGCCAGCTCGTCGCGGCTGGCGGTCTCGATCGGCTCCAGGTCGCCGGGCGCGGGATGCTTGACGGGCATGGGGGGGGTGTCTCCTCGGGTCTCGTCGGCGGGTCAGGACGCCACGACGGGCTTGCCCTTCATCGTGTAGCTGCGGCCGCGGAACAGCGCGACGCGCTCGCCGCGCTGGTTCACGACCTCGATGTCGTAGACGCCGGTGCGGCCGGCCTTGTTCTGTTCTCGGCAGTTGGCGGTCAGCAGGTCGCCCAGGCGACCGGGGGCGACGAGGTCGATGCTGAAGCCCGACGCCACCGTCACCTCGTTGTACGCATTGCAGCCGTAGGCGAAGGCGGTGTCCGCCAGCGTGGCGATGAGGCCGCCATGGCAGATCTCGTGCCCGTTGAGCATGTCCTCGCGCACGCGCATCGTCAGCGTCGCGCTGCCCGGCCCGACGGCCACGACCTCGATGCCCAGGGCCCGCGTCGCCCGGTCGTTGACGAGCATCGCGTCGCGCACACGCTCGGCGAGCTCTTGCGCACCCGGCCGGGCGGCGGCCGGCGTCGCGGGGGAGGATGGATCCGAAGCAGCGTTCAAGCGATTCTCATTGTTTACCGACCGGTCGGTAAATGATAAGACGCGCTTTGACCAAGCTCAACCACCATTGATCAGGGTTTACCCTTTGCGAGCTGCCCCCGGCCGCGGCGCCGCCGCCTCGTCCCAGGCCGGCCCGACGAACCAGGCGTCGCCGCGCAGCTGGCCGGCGACCATCGGCAGCGCGTCGAGGCCCCAGAAGTGGCGGCCGCCGAGGTCGACCGTCGGCACGCCGAAGACGCCGGCGTCGACGGCGGCCTCGGTCAGCGCACGCAACTCGGCCTTGACCTCCGCCGCGGCCGGGTCGCGCAGCGGCGCCAGCGCCTGCGTCAGCGCGGCCAGGCGAGCCGGGGCCAGCGGGTCGGCGCCGTCGGCGGCCCAGACGTGACGGAACACGGCTTCGACGACACGCCGGTTCGGCAGGCCGCCGGCCGGCGCACAGGCCAGGGCCAGCCGCAGCAGCGGCAGCGGGTTGAACGGGTGCATCGCCGGCAGCTGCAGCGGCGTGCCCTGGCGCTGGGCCAGCCACGCGACATGGCGGTAGGTCCAGTCGCGCTTGGGCGCGACCTCCGCCGGGCCCTTGTGGCCATGGTGTCGCAGCAGGCCGGCGAACAGCACCGGCCGGTAATCGACCCAGTAGGAGCAGCCCTCGAGCGCCTGCGGCAGCGCGTCGAAAGCCAGCCAGGCGTAGGGCGAGACGACGTCGAAGTGGAATGCGATGCGCTGCATGCACGGATTCTGCAGCGGCAGCGCAGGCCGGGCACCCGCCGGAGCCGGCCGTCTGGCTCACTCCCTCAGCAACCGCCCCCGGATCACGCCGTTCGTGTTACCGCTGAAGTCACCGAGGACGATGGCCGTCGGCAAGCCGTTGGCGTCGCGCTCGATGCTGACGATGCGGATGAAACCGAAGTCGTTGCCGTCGTCGATGGCGTTGGTGTTGGTCTGCACCACGCAGTCGTTGTTGTTGTTCGGGATGCTCTCGGTGGTGGTCGTCGTCGGCCCGACGAACTCGAATCCCGGGAAGGTGCTCTGGACGAACTCGCCCTGCGAGACGCTGTGCTCGAAGCGCCGGTTCAGCGTGACGGTGATGAAGCTGGCATCGAAACTCGGTCGGCAGGTCTGTTCATTCGTGCCGGTCCCGCTCACCTGACCGATGGCCTCGAGCACCGTGAAGGAGCCGTCGGGATCGGCGCGCACGCGCAGATCGAGCGTGCCGCGTTCCGTGGTCGTGAAACCGGGGCCGCTGGCATCCAGCGTGAGGGTCACCCTGCCGACCAGGATCACCGGACCGGGCGTGCCGCCCACGGTCTGCTTGCCGCACAGCACCGAGGCGAATGTCCCGCCAGTGGTCAACGAGGTGCCCACGCAGGCCGTGACCTCGAACAGCGGCGGGATCGTCTGCGGGGTGGTGACGGTGGTGTAGCGCCCTTGCACGTCCGAGAACCCCCGGGGGCTAACGATCGTGGCGTCGTCCGACGCCACCACGAATTCGAAGGGCACCTGGATCGACGCGTTGGCGTCGGCGGCGAAGATCAGCTGCGCCCGCGCATCCAGCGACACCGGGCGGCCGACCTCGAAGGTCGGCGCCGGTGTCGGCTCGAAGGCCACGCGCACGCAGTCGTTCAGGCGGCGGGCCAGGGTCGCGACGTCCAGGCCCGGCAGGCCGGGGTTGCCGGCGAACCTCTGAACCGCCTGCGCGGCCGCCTCCAGCGCGAGTTCCAGGCCGTTCAGCTGCGCCACGCCGATCGGCGCCGGCGCCTGACATGCCTGGAGTCCGCGATCGAACTGCTCGCCGAGGATGCCCGTCACCCGTTGGCGAACCGAGCCCACGACGGCCGCCAGGTCGGCCGGCACGGCCGACTCCAGCGGCGTCGCGTCGAAGGCGCCTTCAAAGGAGTTGCGCACCATGAAGACCCATGCCTCGGCCACCTGCATCGCCGTGTCCCGGGCATCGGGCGTCGACGCCGCGCCCGACGCCACCACTGCGAGCCGCTCCGCCACACGGGTGTCGTGCAGACGAATCAGCGCTGCGGCCCGGTCGCCCTCGGTGCTCGCCGCCGCCACGGCGCGGAGGCCCTCGCCGATCAGTGCATCCACGGCGTCCGCCGTCGGGTCGACCGGCACGGCCTCCACGGCCTGCGCCGTGGCCTGCGCGACGCCGGCGTCGCTGAAGTGGCGCACCGCCAGCTCGATGCCGCCGCCGCGCACGAGGGCCGGCATCAGCTGCATCGACGCGCCGTCCTGGCTGCGCAGGAAGC
>CAZQPN010000462.1:0-3001 GCA_964595215.1 uncultured Rubrivivax sp.
CAGCGCTACCCGGCCTTCGACGGCCTCAATCTGACCTTCGAGACGCGCGAGGGCATCCTCAAGCGCTGCCCGCGCGCCGTCGCCGAGCGGCTGGAGTCGGCCGAGCCGGGCGGCGTCGGCCGCCGCTTCCTGGACGGCACGCAGCCGTCGCTCGAGGCGCAGCTCGTCAACCTCGCCGACGAGATCGCCTACAACGCGCACGACATCGACGACGGCGTGCGCTCCGGGCTGATCGGCTTCGAGCAGGTCGCGGCGCTGCCCTGGGTCGCGTGCTTTCGCGACGAGGCGCTGGCCGAGCACCCGGGGCTGGCCGACCGGCCCGAGCGGCGGCTGCTGTCCGAGACCATCCGACGCATGCTGTCGACGCAGGTCGTCGACCTGATCGACACGACCGCCGCGCGGCTGGTGGCGGCCGCGCCGGCCGATACCGATGCGGTCCGCGCCGCGCCGCCGCTGGTCGCGGCGAGCGAGCCGATGCGCGCCGGGGCGACCGAGCTCAAGCGCTTCCTGTTCCGCGCCCTGTACCGTCATCCGCAGGTGACGGCGACAACCGACCGCGCGCGCCAGGTGGTGCAGGAGCTGTTCGCGGCCTACCTCGCGGCGCCGCGCGAGTTGCCGGCCGAGCATCGTCAGGGGGACGGCGACGGTGGCGACGGCGCCGCGGCCGGCCTGGCGCGCCGTGTCGCCGACTACATCGCCGGCATGACCGACCGGTTCGCGCTGCGCGAACACCACCGGTTGACCGGCCGGCGCCTGTTCGACGACGCCGTGCCGTGACCGCCGCCGCAGGCCTCCGCGCGCCGGCGACGGCGCACCGACCGGTCGGGCCGGGCGCACCGATGCACCGCCCCGTCGCGCGCCCGACGGCCGTGCCATGGCCCGCCTCGCCCGCCTGAGTGCCCCCGGGTTGCCGCACCTGGTGCGCCAGCGCTGCGTGCACGGCCAGCCGCTGGCGGTCGACGACGCCGACCGGCGGGCCCTGCTGGACGCGCTCTTCGCCGCCGCGCAGGCCCAACGGGTCGCGGTCTGGGCCTATGCGCTGCAGCCCGAGGGGCTGTCGCTGCTGGTCTGCCCGCCGACGGCCGAGGCGCTGGGGCGCACGATGCAGGCGCTGGGGCGCCGCTACGTCGCGGCCTTCAACCTCCGGCACGGGCGCAGCGGCGCGCTGTGGGGAGGGCGCTTCCGCGCCGCAGTGGTCGAACCCGGAGAGTGGGTGCTCACCGCCATGGCGGAGATCGAGCGCCCCGGTGTCGCCGGCGACGGGGTGTCGGCATGGACGAGTGCCGGCCACCGGCTGGGACTGCGGCCCGACCCCCGCCTGACCGACCCGCCGGAGTGGTGGCGTCTGGGCAACACGCCCTTCGACCGCGAGGTCGCGTGGCGCGAGCGGCTCGCGCAGGCGCCCGACACGGCGCGCAGCGAGGCCCTGGCACGTGCCGTGCATGGGGCCTGGGCGGTCGGCTCGCCGGGTTTCGCGGCCGAGGTGGCGGCGCTGGCCGGGCGACCTGCGCTGCCGCGGCGCCCCGGTCGTCCACGGCGGGGGAAGGCGACGGCGCCCGACGACTGATCGACGTCTCTGTCCCCGATTAATCGAGGATCTGGATTCTGTCGGCAACTTATCGACTCCGACCCCATTTAATTCGCCTTGAAGCGAATGCTGCAGTGCGATACGCTCGCCGTCCCGACGATTCCGCCTGCCAGGAGAGCGCCATGACCTTGGCCGCCCCGATGCCTGTTCCGCCCGTGCCGCCCGTGCCCACCCCCGCCGAGCTGCGCGACGCCGCCGAACGCGGCCTGTACGCCGATCGCGAGCACGACGCCTGCGGCGTCGGCTTCGTCGCCCACATCAAGGGCGTCAAGGCGCACGCCATCATCGGCCAAGGGCTGAAGATCCTGGAGAACCTGGACCACCGTGGCGCGGTCGGGGCCGACAAGCTGATGGGCGACGGCGCCGGGATCCTGATCCAGATCCCCGACGAGTACTACCGCGCCGAGATGGCGCGCGCCGGCAAGGCGCCCGACGGCAGCGTCGGGGTGAAGCTGCCCCCGCCGGGCGAGTACGGCGTCGGCATGGTCTTCCTGCCGAAGGAGCACGCGTCGCGCCTGGCCTGCATGCAGGAGCTCGAGCGCGCGATCCAGGCCGAGGGCCAGGTGCTGCTGGGCTGGCGCGACGTGCCGGTCGACCGCGAGATGCCGATGTCGCCCACCGTGCGCGCCAAGGAGCCGGTGCTCAAGCAGGTCTTCATCGGCCGCGGCCCGGACGTCATCGTGCCCGACGCGCTGGAGCGCAAGCTCTACGTCATCCGCAAGACCGCCAGCAGCGCGATCCAGGCGCTGCAGCTGACGCACAGCCAGGAGTACTACGTGCCCAGCATGAGCTGCCGCACGGTGATCTACAAGGGGCTGCTGCTGGCGCACCAGGTCGGCATCTACTACAAGGACCTGCAGGATCCGCGCGCCGTCAGCGCCTTCGCGCTCGTGCACCAGCGCTTCTCGACCAACACCTTCCCCGAGTGGCGCCTCGTGCACCCCTACCGGATGGTGGCGCACAACGGCGAGATCAACACCGTCAAGGGCAACTTCAACTGGATGCGCGCGCGCCAGGGCGTGATGAAGTCGCCGGTGCTGGGCGACGACCTGGCCAAGCTCTACCCGATCAGCTTCGAGCACCAGAGCGACACCGCGACCTTCGACAACGCGCTCGAGCTGATGGTGATGGCCGGCTACCCGCTGGCGCACGCGGCGATGATGATGATCCCCGAGGCCTGGGAGCAGCACGAGGGCATGGACGCGCGCCGGCGCGCCTTCTACGAGTACCACGCGGCGATGATGGAGCCGTGGGACGGCCCGGCGGCGATGGTCTTCACCGACGGCAAGCAGATCGGCGCCACGCTCGACCGCAACGGCCTGCGCCCGGCGCGCTACTGCGTGACCGAGGACGACCTGGTCGTCATGGCGTCCGAGTCCGGCGTGCTGCCGATCCCCGAGAGCCAGATCGTCA
>CAZQPN010000463.1:0-2996 GCA_964595215.1 uncultured Rubrivivax sp.
CGTCGCCCGACAGCCCGTATCCCAGCACCTCGGCATAGATCTTGGCGCCGCGCTTCTTGGCGTGCTCGTACTCCTCGAGCACCAGCACGCCCGCGCCCTCGCCGAGCACGAAGCCGTCGCGGCCCTTGTCCCAGGGTCGCGACGCGGTGGCCGGGTCGTCGTTGCGCGTCGACAGCGCGCGCGCGGCGGCAAAGCCGCCGATCCCGAGCGGCGAGACGGTGCTCTCGGCGCCGCCGGCGACCATGACGTCGGCGTCACCGTACTCGATCAGCCGCCCCGCCTCGCCGATGCAGTGCAGGCCGGTGGTGCAGGCCGTCACGATCGCCAGGTTGGGCCCGGTGAAGCCGTACTTGATCGAGATGTGGCCGGAGATCATGTTGATGATCGACGCCGGCACGAAGAACGGCGAGATCCGCCGGGCACCGCGGTTGCGGTACTCCTCGTGCGTGGCCTCGATCATCGGCAGCCCGCCGATGCCCGAGCCGACCAGGCAGCCGATGCGCTCGGCGCTCTCCTCGGTCAGCGCGTCGCCGCTGGGCAGGCCCGCATCCTGCACGGCCTGGATGGCAGCTGCCATGCCGTAGTGGATGAAGGTGTCCATGTGGCGGGACTCCTTGCCGGGGATGTAATCCTCGACGTTGAATCCCTTGACCTCGCCGGCGAAGCGGCAGGACATGGCCGACGCGTCGAAGCGCGTGATCGGCGCGATGCCCGTCCGCCCGGCAACGAGGTTGGCCCAGCCTTCGGCCACCGTGTTGCCGACCGGGCTGATGAGCCCGAGCCCGGTGACGACGACCCTGCGACGCGTCATGGCAAGACCGTCCGCGCTCAGGCCTTCTGGTGCGAGACCGCGTAGTCGATCGCGAGCTGCACCGTGGTGATCTTCTCGGCCTCCTCGTCCGGGATCTCGATCCCGAACTCGTCCTCCAGGGCCATCACCAGTTCCACCGTGTCGAGCGAGTCGGCGCCGAGGTCGGCCACGAAGGCCTTCTCGTTGGTGACGTCCGACTCGGGCACGCCGAGCTGCTCGGCGATGATTTTCTTGACACGGGATTCGATATCGCTCATGACTCCTCCAGGAGTGGGTCTGACAGACAGCCGACAATTCTACCGGCCATGGGGCCTCGCGGCCCCGGGGAAGGGGTGGTGGGTTCGGCGCCCTCGTCTCGCGGCATGGCGGACGGTGGCGACCGGGTCAGGCCATGAACATGCCGCCGTTGACATGCAGCTCGGTGCCGGTGACGTAGCCGGCGCCGTCCGAGACGAGGTAGGCCACGGCGTGCGCAATCTCCTCCGGGCTGCCCAGGCGCCCGAGCGGGATCTGCCCCAGCAGCGCGGCCTTCTGGGCCTCCGGCAGGGCGTCGGTCATGTCGGTGGCAATGAAGCCGGGGGCGACGCAGTTGACGGTGACGTTGCGGCTGCCGAGCTCGCGCGCCAGCGCGCGCGTCATGCCGGCCACGCCGGCCTTGGCCGCCGCGTAGTTGGCCTGCCCCGGATTGCCGGACGCACCGACGACCGAGGTGATGTTGACGATGCGCCCCCAGCGCTGCTTCATCATCGGGCGCAGCACCGCGCGGCTGAGGCGGAAGACGGCCTTCAGGTTGGTGTCGAGCACCGCGTCCCAGTCCTCGTCCTTCATCCGCATCGCCAGCTGGTCGCGCGTGATGCCGGCGTTGTTGACGAGCACGTGCAGCGCCCCTTCGGCCTTGACGATGGCGTCGACGGCGTCGACGGCGGCGGCCGCGTCGGTGACGTCGAGCGCGATGCCGCGCCCGCCGTGCGGCGCCAGCGCCTGCGTGATGGCGTCGGCGCCTGCCGCGGTGGTGGCGGTGCCGATCACGGTGTGGCCGGCGGCGGCCAGCGTCGTCGCGATCGCCCGGCCGATGCCACGCGACGCGCCGGTGACGAGGGCGATGCGCGGCGCGGCGCGGCTGCTGTCGACGCTCATGCCAATGCTTCCTTCATCGCCGCCAGGCTGGCCGGGTCGAGCACGGTGCCGGTGACGAGCTCGGGGTCGATGCGCTTGACCAGGCCGGCCAGCACCTTGCCCGGACCGCACTCGACGATGGCGCCCAGACCGCGGCCCTTCAACGCCTGCACGACCTCGACCCAGCGCACCGGCCCGAAGGCCTGACGATAGAGCGCGTCGCGGATGGCGTCGGGCTCGGACGGTGCCGCGACGTCGATGTTGTTCACCACGGGAATCGCCGGCGCCGCGAGTGCGACCTCGGCCAGCCGCGCCTTCAGCCGTTCGGCCGCCGGCTTCATCAGCGACGAGTGGAAGGGCGCCGACACCGCGAGCGGCAGCGCGCGCTTGGCGCCGGCCGCCTTCAGGCGCTCGCAGGCCAGGTCGACGGCGGCCTTGGTGCCGGCGATCACGGTCTGCTTGGGGTCGTTGAAGTTGGCCGGCGCCACCGCCTGCCCGGTCTCGGCAGCGACGGCCGCGCAGACTTCGCGCACCGCGTCGGCGTCCAGCCCCAGGATCGCGGCCATCGCGCCGGCGCCGACCGGCACCGCCTCCTGCATCGCCTGCGCGCGCAGACGCACCAGCGGCAGCGCGTCGGCCAGCGTCAGCGCCCCGGCAGCGACGAGCGCGCTGTACTCGCCCAGCGAATGGCCGGCCAGCGCCGCCGGCGCCGCGCCGCCCTCGTGGCGCCAGGCGCGGTAGCAGGCGATCGCCGCCGTCAGCATCACGGGCTGGGTGTTGGTCGTCAGCTCCAGCGCCTCCTTCGGGCCGGCGTGGATCAGCGCGCCGATGTCCTCGCCGATTGCGGCCGAGGCCTCGGCCAGCGTGGCCGCCACCGCCGGATGGTCGCCCCAGGCGTCGAGCATGCCGACGGACTGCGAGCCCTGGCCCGGGAAGACGAAAGCGAATGCCGCCATGGCAGAGAGTCTCCGTGCTGCGGATGTGTGGCGAGGGCGGCGCGCGCGGCGGCGCCCTCCCCCTGCGTTCTAGTAGTCGAGCAGGACGGCGCCCCAGGTGAAGCCGCCGCCCA
>CAZQPN010000464.1:0-2994 GCA_964595215.1 uncultured Rubrivivax sp.
CGCATCAGGTGGAAGATCAGGAACATCTCGGCCGTCCAGCGGCCGATGCCGCGGATCGCGACCAGCTCGTCGATGATGGCCTGGTCGTCCATGCCGTCCCACTGCGCGACGTGCACGCGTCCGTCGTCGAAGTGACGCGCCAGGTCGAGCAGGTACTCGGCCTTTCGGGCCGACAGGCCGGCCCCGCGCAGCGCCTCGACCGGCTGCGCAAGCACGGCCGTGGGCTGCAGCCGGTGCGGCCGCCCGCCAACGGTGGCGGCGAAGCGTTCCCAGACAGACTGCGCGGCCTTGACCGAGATCTGCTGGCCGACCACAGAGCGCGCCAGTGTCGTGAAGGCATCGCCACGGCTTTGCAGCCGGGCGTCGCCGAAGCGCGGAATCAGCTTCTTCAGCACGCGGTCGCGCCGCGACAGGTGGCGGCAGGCGTCGTCCCAAAAGGCGGGGGAAGGAGGCAACGGGTTCGACGAGGGCATGGCGCGCCGGATGTGCGGGTGTCGATGCCGGCGTGGCGCCGGTCAGGCGCGGGCCTCGACGGTCCAGGTCGTGCCCTGGGGCGAGTCCTGCAGCAGGATGCCCTGCGCCGCGAGGTCGTCGCGGATGCGGTCGGCGGTGGCGAAGTCGCGCGCCTTCTTGGCCGCGGCGCGGGCGTCGATGCGGGCCTGGATGTCGGCGGCGTCGATTGCCGCGCCGGCCTGGAGAAAGGCGCGCGGAGACTGCTGCAGCAGCCCGAGCAGCCCGCCCAGACGCCGCAGCAGACGGGCCGCGGCGGCATCGCCGCCGCGGTTGACATCGCCGGCCAGATCGAACAGCACGGCCAGCGCGCCCGGAGTCTGGAAGTCCTCGTCCATCGCCGCGCGGAAGGCGGCCGCGCGTGCGTCGCTCCAGTCGATCGGCGCAGGATCGGCCACGCCATCGACCGCATCGGCGGCAGGCAAGGCGCCGTCGAGCGCGGTGTACAGCCGACGCAGCGCCTGATGGGCGTCGTCGAGCAGCGTGTCGGCGAAGTTCAACGGGCTGCGGTAGTGCGTGCGCAGCATGAAGAAGCGCAGCGTCTCGCCGTCGACCTTCTTCAGCACGTCGGCGATGGTGAAGAAGTTGCCCAACGACTTCGACATCTTCTCGTCGTCGATGTTCAGGAAGCCGTTGTGCATCCAGGTGCGCGCGAACGTCACGCCGTTGGCGCCCTCGCTCTGTGCGATCTCGTTCTCATGGTGCGGGAACTGCAGGTCCAGGCCGCCGCCGTGCAGATCGAAGGTCTCGCCCAGCAGCGCGCAGGCCATCGCCGAGCATTCGATGTGCCAACCCGGCCGACCGGCGCCGCCCGGCGCGGGCCACTGGGCATCGGCCGGCTCACCGGGCTTGGCGGCCTTCCAGAGCACGAAATCGAGCGGGTCGTGCTTGTCGTCGCCCGGCGCGACGCGCTCGCCGGCGCGCAACTCGTCGATGGAACGGCCGGACAGCCTGCCGTAGCCGGGAAAGCGGCGCACGGCGAAGTTCACGTCGCCCGACGGCGCCTGGTAGGCCAGGCCCTTGTCCTGCAGCCGCGCGATCATCGACAGCATCTGCGGAACGTATTCGGTGGCGCGCGGCTCGTGCGTCGGCCGCAGCACACCCAGCGCACCGACGTCGCGGTGCATCGCGGCGATCATCTCGTCGGTCAGCGCACGGATCGCGATGCCGCGCTCGAGCGCGCGGCGGATGATCTTGTCGTCGATGTCGGTGATGTTGCGCACGTAGGTCACGCGCCATCCCTGCGCCAGCAGCCAGCGGTAGACGACGTCGAACGCGACCATCATGCGGGCGTGCCCGATGTGGCACAGGTCGTACACCGTGATGCCGCACACGTACATGCGCACGTGCCCGGGCTCCATCGGCTCGAAGGCCTCCAGGCGGCGGGTCAGGCTGTTGTGGATGCGAAGGGGCATGGAGGGCGGGCAGGGGCGCGACAAGCGCAGTCGTCATGGCATCGACGTGATGGGCCGATGCCACGCAGGGCCAGCAAGGGGGCGAATTCAGTATAGCCGTGGGGGCCGGCTAGACTCACGGCTTGTAGGCCGTCACGAGCCGCTGAAGAGAGCCCACGATGCCCGATCGATTCCCTCGTCGTCTGCCTGCCCTGCCGACCCTCATGCTGACCTGCGCGCTGTCGTTCGCGATGCTGCCGGCCTGGGCCCAGAAGGTCACGCTGGCGACCAGCGCCGGCGACATCGTGATCGAGCTCGACGCCCAGCGCGCGCCGAAGTCGGTCGCAAACTTCGTCGAGTACGTCAAGGCCGGCCACTACGACGGCACCATCTTCCACCGCGTCATCCCCGATTTCATGATCCAGGGCGGCGGCTTCACGCCTGATATGGCTCAGAAGCCAACCCGGCCGCCGATCCCGCTGGAGGCGCGCAACGGCCTGGCCAACACGCGCGGCACGCTGGCGATGGCGCGCACCGCAGTGCCCGACTCGGCCACAGCGCAGTTCTTCATCAACGTGAAGGACAACCCCTTTCTCGACGCCGCCAACGCCCGCGACGGCAACGGCTACGCGGTCTTTGGCAAGGTCGTGTCGGGCATGGCGGTCGTCGACAAGATCCGCGGCGTGGCCACCGGCAACCGCGGCCCCTACCAGAACGTGCCCGTCGAGCCCGTGATCATCCGCAAGGCCACCTTGGAGAACTGAACCATGACCCAGACCGTGCAACTCGAGACCAGCGCCGGCACCCTGCGCATCGAGCTCGACACCGAGCGTGCGCCGCTGTCGAGCCAGAACTTCGTCGACTACGTGAAGGCCGGCCACTACGACGGCACCGTCTTCCACCGCGTCATCAAGGGCTTCATGGTCCAGGGCGGCGGCTTCGAGCCCGGCATGAAGCAGAAGGCCACCGGCCAGCCGATCCAGAACGAGGCGAAGAACGGCCTGAAGAACCAGAAGTACACGCTGGCGATGGCGCGCACGTCCGACCCGCACTCGGCGACGGCGCAGTTCTTCATCAACACGGCCGACAA
>CAZQPN010000465.1:0-2989 GCA_964595215.1 uncultured Rubrivivax sp.
ATCGTCAACGCCTCCTGGGTCATCGGCAGCGGCTCGCCGGCGGCCACGCGCAGCTGCCACTCGACGAGGTCGAGGCCGGTGATGGCCTCGGTCACCGGGTGCTCGACCTGAAGCCGGGTGTTCATCTCCATGAAGTAGAAGCGCAGGTCGCCGTCGTCCATCTCCTCGGCGATGAACTCGACCGTGCCGGCACCGACGTAGCCCACCGCCTGCGCTGCGGCGACCGCGGCGGCTCCCATCTCGGCGCGCCGGGTCTCGGTCATCCCAGGCGCCGGCGCCTCCTCGAGCACCTTCTGGTGCCGGCGCTGCACCGAGCAGTCGCGCTCGAACAGGTGGATGCACCGTCCCTGGGTGTCGGCGAAGACCTGGATCTCGATGTGGCGCGGCCGCAGCACATAGCGCTCGACCAGCACGTGGTCGCTGCCGAAGCTGGACAGCGCCTCGCGCTGGCACGACGCCAGCGCGGCGGCGAAGTCGGCCGCCTTGTCGACGCGCCGCATGCCCTTGCCGCCGCCACCGGCGCTGGCCTTGATCAGCACCGGGTAGCCGATCGCGGCGGCCTCGCGCGCCAGCAGCGCCGGGTCGTTGTCGTCGCCGTGGTAGCCGGGCACGAGCGGCACGCCGGCCTGGCCCATCAGCGCCTTGGCGGCGGCCTTGCTGCCCATCGCGGCGATCGCCTCGGGCGGCGGCCCGATGAAGACGAGACCGGCGGACGCGCAGGCGCGCGCGAAGTCCTCGTTCTCGCTCAGGAAGCCGTAGCCCGGGTGCACCGCCTGCGCGCCGCTGGCCTGGGCGGCCTCGAGGATGCGCTCCCAGCGCAGGTAGCTGTCGCGCGGCAGCGGCCCGCCGACGTGCACCGCCTCGTCGCAGGCGGCGACGTGGCGCGCGTTGGCGTCGGCGTCGGAGTAGACGGCCACGGTGCGCACGCCCAGGCGGCGCGCGGTGGCCGCGACGCGGCAGGCGATCTCGCCGCGGTTGGCGATCAGGATCTTGTGGAACATGGTGACTCTCTCAGGCGACCGCCGCCGGGTCGCGGCGGCCGAACAGGCGGCGCAGCAGCGCGCGCAGGAACTGGAACGTCATCGCCAGCAGCGTGACCGCCAGCACGAGACCGACCGCCAGCGCGACGGCGAACCACACCGGATGCTCCCAGGCCAGCCACAGCAGCGTCGGCACCGCGGCGTCGCCGAGCAGCGACAGGCCGATGTTGGAGAAGGGCTCGGGCGAGGTGTTGACCGCCGCGCGCGTGCTCGCCTTGGCCAGGTGGCTGGTGGCCGCCAGCGTGCCGCCCATCAACCCCGCCAGCAGCGCCATCTGGCTGCCGTCGAAGCCGAACACGCCGGCCGCCAGCGCCGCGCCCGCCGGGATGCGGATCAGCGTGTGCAGCGTGTCCCACAGCGAGTCGATCAGCGGCACCTTGTCGGCCAGGAACTCGACCGCGAGCATGGCCCCGCTGCCCCACAGCACCGCCGGCTGCTGCAGCAGTTGCAAGCCCTCGGGCAGCGGCACCCAGCCCAGGTACCCGGCCAGCCCGGTCAGGAAGACCACCGCGTACAGCCGCATGCCGCTGGCCCAGCCGAGCGCCGCAGCGAGCGCCAGCAGCTCGGCCGTGCCCAGGCCGGTCGCGTCGGTCATGCCCGTCCGCCCCCGTCAGCCGGCGCGCCACGCGGGCTCGCGTTTGTTCAGGAAGGCCTGCACGCCCTCGCGCCCCTCGTCGCCGGCGCGGATGTCGGCGATGCGGCGCGCGGTCTCGGCGCGCAGTGCCTCGTCGATCTCGCGCCCGGCGACGTCCTGCACCAGCCGCTTGCAGGCCTTCACCGCGCCCGGCCCGTTGGCCACCAGCGCGGCGACGACGGTGTCCACCGCCACGTCCAGTGCATCGACCGGCACCACCTCGTGCACGAAGCCCAGCCGCAGTGCGGTCGCGGCGTCGAAGCGCTCCGCAGTGACGAAGTAGCGGCGCGACGCCTGCTCGCCCAGCGCCTTGACGACATAGGGGCCGATGGTGGCCGGCAGCAGGCCCAGCCGCGCCTCGCTGAGGCAGAAGTGCACCCCCTCGACGGCCACCAGAACGTCGCAGATCGCCGCCAGGCCCAGCCCGCCGGCGACGCAGTCGCCGTGGATGCGGCCGACGATCGGCAGCGGACAGGTGTAGCCGGCCCACAGCATGTCGGCCAGGGCCTGGGCATCGGCGCGGTTCTGCTCCCAGCTGTAGCCCGCCATCGCGCGCATCCAGTTCAGGTCGGCGCCGGCGCAGAAGGCCTTGCCGTGGCCGCCGAGCACGATGGCGCGCAGCGCCGGGTCGGCGCCCAGCCGCCTGAAGGCGTCGCGCAATTCGGCGACGACGCCGTCGTTGAAGGCGTTGCGGACCTCCGGGCGGTTCAGGAAGACGCGGGCCACCGGGCCGTGGATCCGGATGTCGAGTGTGGTCATCGTGTCAGTAGCGTTTCGCCGCCTCGTCGAGCATGACCTCGGTGGCGCCGCCGCCGACCGCCAGCACGCGCGCGTCGCGCCACAGCCGCTCGATCGGCGTGCCCGTCATGTAGCCCATGCCGCCGTGGAACTGCTGGCAGGTCTGCGTCACCTCGTTGACGAGCTCGCCGGTCAGCGCCTTCAGCAGCGACACGTCCTGCACCACGTCGTGCCCCTGCGTCACGCGCCAGGCGCAGTGCGCGGTGTACTCGCGCGCGGCGCGCGTCTTGGCGTCGCACATCGCGAGGCGCTGGCGCACCGCCTGCTTGTCCCACAGCGTGCCGCCGAAGGCGCGCCGCGTGCGGACGTGCTCCAGCGTCAGCCGGATCGCCTGCCGGCAGTGCCCGACCGCCATCGCCGCCAGCGCGATGCGCTCGGTCTGGAAGTTCTTCATCACGGCGTAGAAGCCCTTGCCCTCCTCGCCCAGCAGGTGGCCGGCGGGCACGCGGCAGCCGTCGAAGTGCAGCTCGGCGGTGTCGCTGCTGCGCCAGCCGGTCTTGTCGAGCTGGCGGCCCAC
>CAZQPN010000466.1:0-2989 GCA_964595215.1 uncultured Rubrivivax sp.
CCCAGGCCACCGACGTCAGCGTCAACAAGGCCACGCGCGCGCTGTTCGCCCGCGCACCCACGCCGCAGGCGATGCTGGCGCTGGGCCTGGACCGCGTCACCGAGCACGTGCGCACGATCGGCCTGTTCCGCACCAAGGCGAAGAACCTGCTCGAGACCTGCCGCATCCTGGTGGCGAAGCACGGCGGCGAGGTGCCGCGCTCGCGCGAGGCGCTGGAGGCCCTGCCCGGCGTCGGTCGCAAGACCGCCAACGTGGTCCTCAACGTCGCCTTCGGCGAGCCGACGATGGCGGTCGACACCCACATCTTCCGTGTCGCCAACCGGACCGGGCTGGCCCCTGGCAAGACGCCGCTGGCGGTCGAGCAGGGCCTGCTGGCGCGCGTGCCGCCGCGCTACCTCGTCGACGCCCACCACTGGCTGATCCTGCACGGACGCTATGTGTGTCTGGCGCGCAAGCCCCGATGCGAGGTGTGCGCGGTGCGCCCCTGGTGCGACCACGGGCGCCTACAATCGGCGCAGCCTTGACCCCCCCTGCCGATGGCCACGCTCCAAGACCTCGCCGACCGCATCGACCGACTGGTCCTGCGACACGAGGAGTTGCAGCGCGCGCACAGCCTGCTGGAGCAGGAACTCGGCGCCGTGACGAGCGAGCGCGACAGCCTGAAGGCACGCCTGGCCGCCGCCCGCGCCCGCATCGACGCGCTGCTGGCGCGCCTGCCCGAGGACAGCGAGCGATGAAGCAGATCGAAGCCACCATCCTCGGCCAGAGCTACGTGCTCGGCTGCCCCGAAGGCGGCGAGGCCTCGCTGCTCGCCGCGGTGGCGGCGGTCGACACCGAGATGAGCGCGATCCGCGACGCCGGCAAGGTCAAGGCGCGCGAGCGCATCGCGGTGCTGGCGGCGCTGAACCTGGCCTACAAGCTGGCCGAGCAGCCGGCGGCCGCACCGGCACCCGCGCCGCGCGGGGCCAACCGCGGCGACGCCGCGCCCGGGCTGGATGTCGATGCTCTGGTCGAGCGCATCGATCGCCTGCTGCAGGACGACGGGCTGCTGCTCTGACCTGCCGACGCGCCGCCACGGCGTCGCGCGGCGGTCATCGTGGATCGTCGCCACCGGCGCCGACCGGCACCCGGATAATCCGGGCATGAACCCGCTGCTGCAACGCCTGCAACCCTACCCGTTCGAGCGCTGGGCCGAGCTGACGCGCGGATTGCCGCCGGATCCATCACGGCGCCACATCAACCTCGGCATCGGCGAGCCGCGCCACCCGGCGCCGCCGCTGGTCGAGCAGGCGATCGCCGGATCGATGTCCGGCCTGTCGGTCTACCCACCGACGCGCGGCACGCCGCCGCTGCGCCAGGCCTTCGCCGACTGGCTGCGGCACCGCTACCAGGTCGACGTCGACCCGACCACACAGGTGCTGCCGGTCAACGGATCGCGCGAGGCCTTGTTCGCCTTCGCCCAGGTGGCGATCGATGCGAGCCAACCCGAGGCCACCGTCGTCTGCCCCAACCCCTTCTATCAGATCTACGAGGGTGCGGCGCTGCTCGCCGGGGCGCGGACCGCCTTCGCCAACAGCGACCCGGCGCGCAACTTCGCCGCCGACTGGCGGCAGATCGACGACGCCACCTGGGCCTGCACGCAGTTGCTGTTCGTCTGCTCGCCGGGCAACCCGACCGGCGCGGTGATGCCGCTGGACGAGTGGGCGCGGCTGTTCGAGCTGTCGGACCGGCATGGCTTCGTCATTGCGAGCGACGAGTGCTACTCGGAGATCTGGTTCGGTGACCGCCCTCCGCTGGGCGGCCTGGAGGCGGCCTGCCGACTCGGCCGCAGCGACTACCGCCGACTCGTGGCCTTCACCAGCCTGTCCAAGCGCTCCAACGTGCCGGGCCTGCGGGCCGGCTTTGTCGCCGGCGACGCCGACTGGATCCGCGCCTTCGGCCTGTACCGCACCTACCACGGCAGCGCGATGAGCCCGCTGGTGGCCGCCGCCAGCATCGCGGCCTGGGGCGACGAGGCCCACGTCGAGGCCAACCGCGCGCTGTACCGGGCGAAGTTCTCGCGCGTCACGCCGATGCTCGCCGAGGTGCTGGACGTTCGGCTGCCGGATGCCGGGTTCTACCTGTGGGCCGGCGTGCCGGGGGACGACGTCACCTTCGCGCGCGGGCTGCTGGCTCAATACAATGTGACGGTACTGCCCGGCAGCCTGCTGGCACGCGAGGCCCACGGCCTCAATCCCGGCGCCGGGCGCATCCGCCTGGCGCTCGTGGCTGGCCTCGACGACTGTGTCGAGGCCGCCGAACGCATCGTCGCCTACTCCCAGAGCCTGAGTTCATGAGCACCACCCGCACCCCCGAACTGCAATCCGTCATCGACCTCGCGTGGGACAGCCGCGCCGAGCTCGATCCGACCAACGCCCCGGAGGTGCGCGACGCCGTCGAGCAGGTCATCGCCGAGCTGAACGCCGGGCGCATCCGCGTCGCCGAGCGTCAGGGCGTCGGCCAGTGGACGGTCAACCAGTGGGTCAAGAAGGCCGTGCTGCTGAGCTTTCGGCTGAACGACAACCAGCTGATGCACGCCGGCGAGCTGGCCTTCTTCGACAAGGTGAAGACCAAGTTCAGCCACCTCGACGAGGCTGCGATGCGCGCCGCCGGCGTGCGCGTCGTGCCGCCGGCGGTGGCGCGGCGCGGCAGCTTCCTGGCCCGCAACGTGGTGCTGATGCCGAGCTACGTGAACATCGGCGCCTACGTCGACGAGGGCACGATGGTCGACACCTGGGCCACGGTGGGCAGCTGCGCGCAGATCGGCAAGCACGTGCACCTGTCGGGCGGCGTCGGCATCGGCGGCGTGCTCGAGCCGCTGCAGGCCAACCCGACCATCATCGAGGACAACTGCTTCATCGGCGCCCGCTCCGAAGTGGTCGAGGGCGTCATCGTCGGCGAGGGCTCGGTGATTTCGATGGGCGTCTATCTCGGTCAGTCCACCAAGATC
>CAZQPN010000467.1:0-2985 GCA_964595215.1 uncultured Rubrivivax sp.
ACGCCGAGGTCGTCGCGCGCGCGCGCACCCCGGCCGGCAACCTGGCGCACGCGATCAAGACCCCGCTGGCGGCGCTGGCCCAGGCCGCCGATGCCGCCGGCCGCGATCCGCAGCGCCTGGCCGAGCTGGCGCCGCTGGTGCGCGAGCAGGTGGCGGTGGCACGCCGGCACGTCGACTGGCACCTGGCGCGCGCGCGCGCCGCGGCGGCGCAGGGCGTGCCCGGCCTGCGCACCGAGCTGGCGCCGGTGGTCACCGGCCTGGCACGCGTGATGGCGCGCGTGCACGCCGGCCGCGGCGGCGACGTCGACCTGCACGGCGTGCCCGCGGGCCTGGCCTTCGCCGGCGAGCGGCAGGACCTGGAGGAGATGCTGGGCAACGTGCTGGACAACGCCTGCCAGTGGGCCCGGCGCGATGTGCGCGTCGGCGCCGCCATCGATCGCGCGGCGGCGACGCACCGGCTGGTCGTCGTCGTCGACGACGACGGACCGGGCATCCCGGCCGACCGGCGCGCCACCGTGACGGCACGCGGCGCGCGGCTGGACGAGTCGGTGCCAGGCAGCGGCCTGGGGCTGGCGATCGTGCAGGAGCTGGTGGCGCTGTACGGCGGCAGGGTGGCGCTCGAAGAGCGGCCCGGCGGCGGCCTGCGCGTGCGGCTGGTGCTGCCCGCGGCGCCCGACGGCGCCGGCTGAGCGGTCGCCGCACGGACGAAGGTGCGGCGCGCCGGCCGCGGCGCCTGCGCTGGCTGGACCGGGCGGCGGATTCCGGCCCGGGCCGCGCGCCGCGAGGACGGCGCAGGGCCCGATGACTGGCACCGGTGCGGGGCCGGTGATCCGTCGGCCTCGGGGACTTCCCTCGCAGGCCTTGATCGCCGGCGCGCGCCGACGCATGCTGCGACCGGCCACCGCCGGCCTGCCCAACGTCCGTCCACGATGCAACTTCGCCCCCGCCCCTGCCCGCCACGCGTCGCCGGGGCTGCGCTCCGGCGCACCGCAGGGTGACGACATTGGCCCGCCCGCGGACGCCGGCCGCGGTCGACGGCGACGACGGCGCGCCCGGTCCGGCCCGTGCCGACATCGCGACGGCGCCGATCGCCGAGCGCATCGAGTGGGTGTTCGATCTCGCGCGGCGCCACGCGCAGGCCTACGCCACCCCGGGCGCCTGGCTGGCGCGGCAGCGCCACCTCGCCAACCACCCGACGGCCATCTTGGTGCTGAAGTGCATGGACGGCCGCATCAACATCCCGGTGGCCACGCAGACGCCGCGCGGGATCATCCAGCCCTTCCGCAACCTGGGCGGCATCTTCGACCTCGGCTGGCCGCACCTGGGCGAGACACTGGTCGGGCACGTGCACAAGGTCGTCAGCGCCGGTCGGCAGGGCCTGATGATGATCACCTACCACTATTCCAAGGGCGACCCGGCGCGCGGCTGTGCCGGCTTCCACTTCCGCACCGACGACGCGCGGGCGCACACCTTCGAGATCCAGGCCCAGGTGCACGCGCTGTTCGGTGGCGGCGAGACGCCGACGGTCTACCCGCTGGTGTGCGGCTTCGAGACCGACGAGGACGCGCTGCTGCTGCACGGCAGCGATGGCGCGACGCTGTCGATGGCCGACCTGGGGCCCGGTGACGAGGCCGAACTGCCGCACCGGCTGGCGGCGCTGGTGCCCGACATGCCGGCGCAGATGCGCGCCGACCTGCTGCCGCTGCTGCGCGGCAACCTGGCCCACATCGCGCAGCTGCGCGCCAGCAAGCGCACGCTGGCGATCGAGCACCGCGAGTGGATGGTCTGCGTGGGGCGCGGCTTCGACTGGCTGCACACGCCCAACCTGGCGCTCATCATCGGCCCGTACAGCCCCAACCTCGAAGGGCCGATCCTGCAGGCGGCCGACATCATCCGCGCCAACATGCAGGCCGGGCGGATCCCGGACGACGGCTTCCTGCTGCTGACCTCGGTGCCCTACGAGCAGGTCGGTGTGGACCGCGCGCGCGCGGTGCTGAAGGCGGACTTCCTGGCCCGCTTCGCGGCCGACGCGATACGGCGCCACGACCCGGCACTGGCGCGCAAGATGACGGTCCGGCGGTCGGTGCTGAACTGGGATTCGCGTGCCATGGAAGCGCTGGCGGGCGACCCGGATCCGGGCGCGGGCGCACCGCCGCCCGACGTCAGCGCGCCGACGCCGGCAGCCCGAAAGTGCGGTCGAAGCCCCAGTTGAAGACGAAGGTGTAGACGAGGAAGAACACCACCAGCGCCAGATCCATCATCAGCGCCTCCCACAGGCCGACGTCCAGCCACCAGGCGATCAGCGGCACCAGCAGCAGCACCAGCCCGCCCTCGAACCCCAACGCGTGCGCCGCACGCCGTGCCAGACTGCGCCCGCGGATCGCCTGGCGTGCCTCCCAGGCCTCGAAGGCGGTGTTGAAGACGAGGTTCCAAGCCACCGCCACCGCCGACGCGGCCGCCGACAGCGCGCTGGCGCGCCACAGTCCCTGCCCCGACCACCAGGCAAAGGCGACGCTGCACACCGCGATCGCGATCGCCTCGTACAGGCCGACGTAGACCAGCTTGCGCTTCAGACCCTGCATGACCCTCCGTTCCGTGTTCGCCGCGCATCGACTGCGCGCGCCGGACGGCAGTCTAGGGCCGGCGCTGTCGGGCTGCTGCGGCGCACGGCAAGGCTGCAGCAGCGGGACGGGCCGGCCGGTTAGCATTCGCGCATGCACATCGTCTGCCTCGACCTCGAAGGGGTGCTGATCCCCGAGATCTGGATCGCCTTCGCCCGTGAGACGGGCATCGAGGGCTTCACGCGCACGACGCGCGACGAGCCCGACTACGACACGCTGATGCGCTACCGGCTCGACCTGCTGCGCCGGCACGGCCTGAAGCTGCCCGACATCCAGGCCGTGATCGCGCGCATGAGCCCGCTGGAGGGGGCGCGCGACTTCCTCGACGGCCTGCGCGCGCGCTACCAGGTGATCATCCTGTCGG
>CAZQPN010000468.1:0-2980 GCA_964595215.1 uncultured Rubrivivax sp.
GCCTCGCGCGTGTCGGTGATGGTGGCGGTGCCGACCTCGAAGTTGCGCTTGGCCGAGGCGAGCTGCTCCGTGATGGCGGTCTTGCTGGCTTCGGCCGTCGCCAGCGCGTCCTGCGCCGCCAGCACGTCGAAGTAGGCCTGGGCCAGGCGCACGATCAGGTCCTGCTCGGCAGCCGACAGCTCGGCCTGCGCGGCGTCGAGCGAACGACGTGCCTGGTCGATCTGCACCTGGTTGGCCGGGTTGTAGATCGGCCAGCGGCCGCTGACCGCGGCCTGCGCGGTGTTGCTGTCGCCACCCGGCAGGCGCGCCGGGTCGATGTTGGCGGCCGTGGCCGAGGCCGTCACCGCCACCGTCGGACGCGTCAGCGCGTCGGCCTGGGCGGCGCGGAACTCGATCGACTGTGCCTGCGCGCGCGCGGCCAGGTAGGTGGCGTCGTAGCCGCGTGCGGCCTCGTACAGCTCGCGCAGGTTCTGGGCGGACGCCCCCTGGGCGAAGCCGGCCACGAGCGCGGCGGCCAGGGCAAGGGCGGTGAGACGGCGCGTCGAACGCATGGGTGGGTCCTTGGGGAGGGTTCTCGGGTCCGGTGGCACGGTGCCCGTCAGTATCGCGGCACCGAGGGGTCGACCATCGTCGACCAGGCGTCGATGCCGCCGGCGAGGTTGTACACGGCCTCGAAGCCCCGTTGCGAGAGGAATGCGACGACTTGCGCGCTGCGGGCCCCGTGATGGCAGATGCAGACGATGGGCTGCGAGCGCGGCAGCTCGTGCAGGCGCGGCGGCACGGCTCGCATCGGCACGTGCAGGAGCTCCGCGCCGTCGACTTCGATGCGGGCCAGCGCGAACTCCCAGGGCTCTCGCACGTCGAGCAGCAGCGGCGCCGGCGACTGCGCCGCGAGCGCGCCGAGATCCTTAGGGTGCAGCTGCGGGATGCCGAACATGGCGCGGGTCAGAAGCGGAAGCGCGAGGGGGACTCGAATCCGGCCAGGCGTGGGGCGACGGTGTCGAACAGGTCGACCTGCGACCACGATGCCTCGCCGGTGTGCGTGAACAGGCGCGCCCGCATCACCGGCTCGTCGCCGACGATGGCCACCAGGCGACCACCGACCTTGAGCTGCTCGAGCAGCGTGCGCGGCACCTCGGCCACCGATCCGGACAGCACGATGACGTCGAAGGGCGCCTCGCCGGGCAGGCCGCGGGCACCGGCGGTGGCGTCGACGGTGCGCACGTCGACGTTGAGCAGGCCGGCGCGCTTGAGCTTCGTCGCCGCGTCCTTGGCCAGCGCCCGGTCGCACTCGAGCGTGATGACCCGTTGCGCGCGGTGGCCAAGCAGGGCTGCCATGAAGCCGCTGCCGGTCCCGATCTCGAGCACGGTCTCGTGGCGCTGCACCTGCAGCTCCTGCAGCAGCCGGGCCTCGACCTTGGGCTCGAGCATGGCGCCGCCGCCGGGCAACGGCACCTGCGTGTCGACGAAGGCAAGGGCCCGGTAGGCCGGTGGCACGAAGTCCTCCCGCCGCACCATGGCCAGCAGTTCGAGCACCGCCGGATCCAGCACCTCCCAGGGGCGGATCTGCTGCTCGATCATGTTGTAGCGGGCGCGTTCGACGTTCATTTCAATACCTGTCGGGGTATAAGGATACAGGATTCTCCGATTCTAGGTGCCGAGCTTGACGTGTCCCTGGCGCCGCTGCAGGCCGTTGAGGATCAGGTCGAGCTGCGTGGCCAGCACGGTGGCCGGGTCGAGGTCCGGCCCGTGCACCGGGCAGGCGCCGAAGGAGTGCTGGTGCAGCGCCAGGAAGATCATCGGCGCCATCAGCGCGTGCGCGACGTCGTGCACCGGCAGATCGCGAAACTCGCCACGCGCGATGCCGCGCGCCACGGTGCTCGAGAACAGGCGGTCGGCCGGCGCGATCACCTCGTCGGCATAGAACTGCGCCAGCTCGGGGAAGTTGCGCACCTCGGCGACGATCACCTTGTGGATGCCGGCCGCCGGCGTGCTGCCGAAGCGCTCCCACCACACCCGCATCAGCTCGCGCAGCAGGTCGGGCGTCGGCCCCTCGTAGGCGCCGACGAGCTCCAGCCCGTCGGCGATGAGGGTGCTCAGGCTGCCGCGGACGACGGCCTTGAACAACTCCTCCTTGCTGGGGTAGTAGAGGTAGAGCGTGCCCTTGGACACGCCGGCCCGGCGTGCCACCTCCTCGGCGCGGGTGGCGGCGAAGCCCTTCTCGACGAACAGCGCCAGCGCCGCGTCCAGCAGTTCCTGCGGACGCGTCTCCTTGCGCCGGCGGCGCGGGGCCTGTGCCGGTGCGGTGTTCGCGGGCGTCGGGGCGGTGGGCATCTTTACTGACCGATTGGTCAGTAATGTAGCCGATCGACGATTCGGGCTGGCCGGATCCTGTCGCGCGAAGACGCCACCCGCGCGTCGAGTCGCTGCGGCGACCGTCGGCCGTCGGCCGTGGTCGGCCACTGGGGCATCACCCGTCCCGACGGGTGAACAGCAGATCCCACACGCCATGGCCGAGCTTCAGCCCGCGTGTCTCGAACTTGGTGCGCGGCCGCCAGGCCGGGCAGGGCACGAAGCCGTCGGGCCGGTCGCTCGTGTTGACGAGCCGAGGTTCGGCCGCCAGCACCTCGCGCATCTGCTCGGCATAGGGCTGCCAGTCGGTGGCGCAGTGCAGATAGCCGCCCGGCGCCAGGCGATCGGCCAGCAGCGCGACGAGCGGCGGCTGGATCAGGCGGCGCTTGTGGTGCCGCTTCTTGTGCCACGGGTCGGGGAACCAGACGTGGATGCCCGCGAGCGCCGCCGGCGGGATCATCTGGCGCAGCACCTCGACGGCGTCGTGCTGGACGATGCGTACGTGGCTCAGCCCGCGCTCGCCGAGCTGCTTGAGCAGCGCGCCGACCCCCGGCGCATGGACCTCGACGCCGAGCAGGTCGACGTCGGGCCGCGCCGCGGCGACCTGCGCCGTCGCGTCGCCCATGCC
>CAZQPN010000469.1:0-2973 GCA_964595215.1 uncultured Rubrivivax sp.
AGGCATCGAGCGACCTGCGAAGCTGGGCGATGGCCAGCTCGGCCTCGTAGCCGATATCGGCCACCGGCACCCGCATGCGGCTGGACACGCCGGCGTTGACCAGGCGCTGAACCGTGCGCGCGATGCGTGCCGCCTCGTCGCCGACGCGCTCGAGGTTGGCGATCGCCTTGGAGATCGCGATTAGCAGCCGGAGATCGACCGCGGTCGGCTGGCGGATCGCCATGATGCGATGCAACTCGCCGTCGATGTCGACCTCCATCCGGTTCAGCCGCTCCTCCTGCTGCAGCACCTGTGTCGCGGTTTCGCTGCTGAAGTTGCTCAACGCGTAGATGGCCTGCGCCACTTGGGCCTCGGCCAGACCGCCCATCTCGAGCACGCGTGTGGAGACATCCCGCAATTCGGCGTCGAACTGGCTGGAAATATGCTTATCGGTCATGGTCGATCCTCGTCGATCGGGGGTCCGTGGTGCCGCCGGGCGAACGTCGATCAGCCATACCGCCCCGTCACGTAGTCCTCGGTCCGGCGCTCCTTCGGGTTCATGAAGATCTGCGTCGTCGCCCCGAGCTCGACCAGGTTGCCGAGGTGGAAGAAGGCCGTGCGGTCGGCCACCCGGCCGGCCTGCTGCATGTTGTGCGTGACGATGACGATGGTGTAGTTGTGCTTCAGCTCGGTGATCAGGTCCTCGATGATGCCAGTGGCGATCGGGTCCAGTGCCGAGCACGGCTCGTCCATCAGGATCATGTCCGGGCTGACCGCGATCGCGCGCGCGATACACAGCCGCTGCTGCTGGCCACCGGACAGGCCGGTGCCCGGCGTGTCCAGCCGGTCCTTGACCTCGTCCCACAGGCCGGCCTTGCGCAGGCTGTTCTCGACGACGTGATCGAGCTCGCTGCGGCTCGTCGCCAAGCCGTGCAGCCGCGGGCCGTAGGCCACGTTCTCGAAGATGGACTTCGGAAACGGGTTGGGCTTCTGGAAAACCATGCCCACCTGTGCGCGCAGCAGGACGACGTCCAGCCCCGGCTCGTGGATGTCGCGCCCGTCCAGCGTGATGCGGCCGGTCACGCGCGCACTGGGCACGGTGTCGTTCATGCGGTTGAAGCAGCGCAGGAAGGTGGACTTCCCGCAGCCCGAGGGGCCGATGAAGGCGATCACCTCGTTGCTCATGATGTCCATCGTCACGCCATGCAGCGCCTCGTTGGCGCCGTAGAAGACGCGCCCGTCCTCCGCCTTGACCTTGACGCTGCCCGCGGCCGCCGCGGATTGGCCGCGGGCCGTAGGAATGACTGCCTGCATGGTTCTCGCCGTCGTCGTTGACGCCCCGACTGTACTCATCATCACCACCTCACTTCGACACGTCTGCGCAGCCAGATGGCCAGCGAATTGAGCGCCAGCATCAACGCCAGCAGCACGATGATGGCCGCAGACGTCCGGCCTTCAAAGAAGTTGCGCAACTCGTTGCCCTGACACATGAAGATCTGCACCGGCAGCGCCGTCGACTGGTCAAACGGCGTCGCCGGCACGCTGGCGACGAAGGCGCTCATGCCGATCAGCAGCAGCGGCGCCGTCTCGCCCAGCGCCTGTGCCACGCCCAGGATGGTGGCCGTCAGGATGCCGGGAAGCGCCAGCGGCAGCACGTGGTCCGTGATGGCCTGCACCTTGGATGCTCCGACGCCGAGCGCGGCCTCGCGAATCGACGGCGGAATAGCCTTCAGCGTGGCACGGGTCGCGATGATCACCGTGGGCAGCGTCATCAGCGTCAGCACCAGGCCACCGACTATGGGCGCGGACAGCGGCAGCTTGAGCCAGAGAATGAAGACAGCTGCCCCGAGCAGGCCGAACACGATCGAAGGCACTGCCGCGAGGTTGTTGATGTTGACCTCGATGAGGTCGGTCAGCTTGTTGTGCGGCGCGAACTCCTCGAGGTAGATTGCCGATGCCACACCGATGGGCACCGCCAGCAGGATGACGATGACCATCATCATCAGCGAGCCCATGAAGGCGCCGGCCAGTCCGGCCGAGGCCAGCGAACTGCGCGAGTCCACGTTCATGAAGATCGCGGTGCTGAACTTGTTCTGGATCACGCCCTGCGCGTAGAGCTGGTCGGCCCATGCGCGGGTGCGCGCGCTGAGCTGCTGGCGCTCGTCGGGCAAGCTGCGGTCGATGTTGCCCTTGAGCCAGACATCGACGTTCGCGTCGGCCAGCAGGTCCAAGCGCAGCGTCTTGCCGACGACGGACGGGTCGGCCAGCACCAGGTCCCGCAGCGCGAAGCGCTCGCCGCTGGTGACCAGGCTCAGCGCATCGCGCGGGTACTGCTCGGTCTCCGGCAGGACCTTGGCGAGCGCAGCCAGGATCACCTGATTGAAGTCGACGAAGCCGAGCTCGGTCTGCCAAGCTTGAAGCCGCTGCTCGAAGGCCGCGGGCGTCTCGGCGGGCTCGGGCGCCGGCTTGGGGCCGATGGCGACGATCTCGGGCGAGAACTCGACGTCCATCACGAAGGTGGCCTGCCAGAACGCCGGCAGGCCCTTGCTCAGGATGGTCACGAACAGCAGCGCCACCAATGCCAGAGACGCTGTCACGGCGGCCATGCCCACGAGCCGGAACCGCCTCTCCTGGCCCTTGCGCCTGGCCAGAGAGGCGACCACACGCTGCTCGACGGCGGCGTAGCCCGATGCCGTCGGTTTGCTAAGGGGTTCACTCATACTGTTCCCGGTACTTGCGGACGACCAGCAGCGCGACGACGTTGAGCACCAGCGTCATCACGAACAGCGTCAGGCCCAGCGCGAAGGCCACCAGCGACTGGGCACTGGCGAAGTCCTGGTCGCCGGTGAGCTGGTTGACGATCGACACCGTCACGGTGGAGACCGCCTCGAAGGGGTTGGCGGTCAGCACAGGGGCGTTGCCCGCGGCCAGCACCACGATCATGGTCTCGCCGATCGCGCGGCTGACCGCCAGCAGGATGGCGCCGACGATGCC
>CAZQPN010000470.1:0-2971 GCA_964595215.1 uncultured Rubrivivax sp.
AGGTCGGCCTTGGGCACGATGCGGCCGGCGCGCAGCACCAGCGCCTCCAGCACCGCCCACTCGCGCGCCGTCAGCGCCACCGGCTGGCCGCCGGACTGCGCCGCCTTGGCCGCGAGGTCGACGACGACGTCGCCGAAGCGGCGCGCGTCCGCAGCGCCGCCGGCAGCCCGCCGGCCGACGGCGCGCAGGCGCGCCGCCAGCTCCTCGGGCGCGAAGGGCTTGACGAGGTAGTCGTCGGCGCCGGCATCCAGGCCCTCGATGCGCTGTGGCAGCCGGTCGCGCGCGGTCAGCATCAGCGCCGGCGTGCGGTCGCCGCGATGGCGCCGCGCGCGCAGCCAGTCCAGGCCGGAGCCATCGGGCAGCTGCCAGTCGACGAGCAGCGCGTCGAAGGGCTCGCCGCGCAGCGCCTGGGTCTGCGCCAGCGTGCGGCACCAGTCGACGACGTGGCCGTCGGCGCGCAGGAAGTCGCGCAGGCCCTCGCCGAGCAGGTCGTCGTCCTCGAGCAGCAGCAGTCTCATCGGCTTCGGGGCCCCGATCGCAGCGGGCGGGGGGATGCAGGGTGTCGCGGGCGCAACCGTACCACCGCCGCGGCCGCACCGCGGCCCGCGGCGGCCGACGCTTCAGACGGGCTTCATCGGCGGGGCGCCCACTGCCGCGCTCCTGCATCAGCGCCGTGGCCGGCCCGTCTGCCGCCCGGGCATCCCCTTCGCATCGGAGTCCCCGCTTGAATCCCGCCTCGTCCGCCGCCACGCAGCCGCACGCCGCGACGCGCCCGTTCACGATCGACGCCAGCGTCGAGCAGCTGGTGATCGGCGCCAGCCTGTTCTGGGCCCTGTCGGCCAACCACGCCTTCTTCAGCGCCGCGCTCGCCGGGCGCAGCGTCGGCGAGGTGTCGGCCTGGGGCTTCGGCGCCGCACTGTTCGCGATCGTGCTCGCCGTGCACGCGCTGCTGCTGAGTGCCGTGGCCACGCGCTGGACGGTCAAGCCGGTGCTCGCGCTGCTGACGCTGGTGGCCGCCTCGGCCGGCCACTTCATGGGCAGCTACGGCGTCATCATGGACCCGACGATGCTGCGCAACGTGCTGCACACGGAGGTCGGCGAGGCGCGCGAGCTGCTGACGCCGGCCCTCGGACTGCACCTGCTGCTGTACGCGGTCGCGCCGCTGCTGCTGCTGTCGCGCGTGCGCGTGCGGCCGCGGCGCTGGCCGCGCGCGGTGCTGGCGCGCGCCGCGCTCGTGGTCGCCGCCGCCGCGGTCGCCCTCGGCGCGCTGCTGACGGTATTCCAGCCCTTCGCCTCGCTGATGCGCACGCACAAGGAGGTGCGCTACCTGATCACGCCGGCCAACGTGCTGTGGTCGGTGGCCAGCACGGTGGCCGCCGACGCGCGCGGCGCGGCGGTGCCGCGCCAGCCGATCGGACTGGACGCGGCACCCGGCCCGTCGTGGGCGGCGCGACGCAAGCCGGTGGTGGTGGTGCTGGTGCTCGGCGAGACGGCGCGTGCCGCCAACTGGGGCCTGAACGGCGGCGCGCGGCAGACGACGCCGCGCCTGGCGCAGCTGCCGGTGGTCAACTTCCCGGACGTCACGGCCTGTGGGTCGAACACCGAGGTTTCGGTGCCCTGCCTGTTCGCGCCGGTCGGCCGGCGCGACTACGACGAAGCGCGCATCCGCGGCCAGGAGTCGCTGCTGCACGTCGTGGCGCGCGCCGGTGTCGGCGTGCACTGGCGCGACAACCAGACCGGCTGCAAGGGCGTCTGCGACGGCCTGCCCACCGAGCGCCTCGACGCCCGCCTGGCGCCCGGTCTGTGCGACGGCGATCGCTGCCTCGACGAGGGACTGCTGGCCGACATCGATGCCCGCCTGGGCGCCGCCCGCGGCAGCCAGTTGTGGGTGCTGCACACGCTGGGCAACCACGGTCCGGCCTACCATCGGCGCTACCCGCGCAGCTTCGCGCGCTTCCAGCCCGAGTGCCGCGACGACGACCTGCGCCAGTGCAGCGTCGAGGCCGTCGCCAACGCCTACGACAACGCGCTGCTGTACACCGACCACGTGCTGGCCTCGGCGATCGCTCGCCTTCAGGCGCACGCCGACCGGGTCGACTCGGCGCTGGTCTATGTGTCCGACCACGGGGAGTCGCTCGGCGAGCACGGCCTGTTCCTGCACGGCCTGCCCTACGCGATCGCGCCGCGCGAGCAGACGCGCGTGCCGATGGTGATCTGGACCAGCCCCGGGCTGGAGGCGGCGGCCGGCCTGCGCGCCGATTGCCTGCGGCCGGCGCTCGTCGCCCAGGCGGCGCAGCCGGTGGCACACGACCACCTGTTCCACACGCTGCTCGGCCTGCTCGACGTGCGCACCGCGCTGCACGAGCCGGCGCTCGACCTGACGGCGGGATGCCACGACGGCGGTCGAACCGGCCCGCGACCGACCTTGGCCACGGCCGGGCGGTGGCTGCCGACCCGCTGCCTCGCCGATCGAACGACCGCTCCGTCGTCAGTCGAGCCCTGCCGCCATCCGGCGCGGCGCGGTGGCCGCGCGCCGCTGCCCGCGCAGCCCGTCGAGGTCGAGCACGCGCACGCCGCCGTACTCGATGCGGATCAGGCCCTCGGCCTGCAGGGCGCGCAAGGCTTCGTTGACACGCTGGCGCGACAGGCCGACGAGGTAGCCGAGCTCCTGCTGGGTGATGCGCAGCAGGCTGCCGACGCCGGGATACAGCACGGGGTGGAACAGCGCGCCCAGGCTGCGCGCGACGCGCAGGTCGGGCTGCGTCAGGCGGTCGATCTCGCGCGCCGCGATGAACTGGCCGAGCCGCTCGTTGAGCTGGTTCATCAGGAAGCGGTTGAAGGCGATGCTGCGCGCCAGCAGCCAGTCGAAGGTCTCGACCGTGATGCCGGCGACCAGGCTGCGCCGCAGGGCCTCGATGTTGTAGCGGTAGGCCTCGTGCTTGAGCACCGTGCCCTCGCCGAACCAGGCGCC
>CAZQPN010000471.1:0-2968 GCA_964595215.1 uncultured Rubrivivax sp.
GATGTAGGTGTTGCGGACCATGAACTCCTTGAGGATGTCGTTCTGGATGGTCCCGGCCAGCTTGTCCTGCGTCACCCCCTGCTCCTCGGCCGCGACGATGTAGCCGGCCAGTACCGGCAGCACGGCGCCGTTCATCGTCATCGACACGCTGACCTTGTCGAGCGGGATGCCGTCGAACAGGATCTTCATGTCCTCCACGCTGTCGATCGCGACCCCGGCCTTGCCGACGTCGCCGGTCACGCGCGGGTGGTCGCTGTCGTAGCCGCGGTGCGTGGCCAGGTCGAATGCGACGCTGACGCCCTGCCCGCCGGCGGCCAGTGCGCGGCGGTAGAAGGCGTTGCTCTCCTCGGCGGTGGAAAAACCCGCGTACTGCCGGATCGTCCACGGCCGCACCGCGTACATCGTGGCCTGCGGGCCGCGCACATAGGGCTCGAAGCCCGGCAGGGTGTTCGCGTACGGCAGGCCTTGCAGGTCCTCGGCCGTGTACAGCGGCTTGACGACCAGCCCCTCCGGCGTCGTCCAGTTGAGCGCTGCGACGTCGCCGCCCGGGACCGACCTGGCTGCGGCATCGGTCCATTGCTCCAGCGTGGCCGGGCGGAAGTCGTCGGACGTGCTCATGGTGGCGGCTCCTGTGCGGTGGTGTCTGCAGGTGCGGGGGCGCTGGACAGGTTGCCGACGATGGCCGGCGGCGACGCGCCGCTGCGACGGGTCGATCGCGGCGTCGGCAGCATGGTCCGCTTGCCCGCACCTCTTGATTATGCATAATTATGAATTCCAAACCCACGGAAACCTGACACGCCCACCGTGGCTGCCATCGACTCCCACCCCGCCCGCGACACCGACGCGTCCGACGTGTCCCTCGCCCCGCGCGCGCTCTACGAGCGGGTCGCCGAGCGGCTGCGTGAGCAGATCTTCGCGCGCCGCCTCGAGCCGGGCAGCTGGATCGACGAGCAGAAGCTGAGCGCGGAGTACGGCATCAGCCGCACGCCGCTGCGCGAGGCCTTGAAGGTGCTCGCCGCCGAGGGCCTGGTGACGATGAAGGTGCGCCGCGGCGCCTACGTCACCGAGATGTCGCGCGAGGACGTGGCCCAGGTCTATCACCTGCTGTCGCTGCTCGAGAGCGATGCCGCGGGCACCGTCGCCGCCAGCGCGGGCGACGACGATCGCGCCGTGCTGCGCGAGCTGCACGAGCGGCTGGAGCAGCAGGTCGGCCAGCGCGACGCCTTCTTCGCCGCCAACGAGGCCTTCCACCTGGCGCTGCTGCGCATCGCCGGCAACCGGTGGGCGATGCAGGCCGTCGGCGACCTGCGTAAGGTCATGAAGCTCAATCGTCACCATTCGCTGTTCCGGCAGGGCCGCATCGCCGAATCGCTCGCCGAGCACCGCGGGCTGATGGCGGCGATCGAGGCGCGAGACCCGGTGCGCGCAACCGCGCTGATGCGCGAGCACTTCGAGCGCGGGCTGGCCGCTGCGGCCTGACCGCGGACCCGGCGCGTGCGCCCGCCGCCGCGCCGACCGGGCCGCCAGGGCGGCGTGATCGTCCTGCGGCTGGCGCCTGTCGGCTATCGTCCCCGCCATGGCCAAGCCCGATTCCGACCGCGCCGAGCTGCCCGGCGGCCGCTGGCGTACCGCGCTCGTCGAGGCTGGCCCGGTGGCCGTGCTGCTGTGGCTCGCGCTCGTCGGCGTCGCGTTGTGGCTGGCGGTGCGCTGGCTGGACCCGACGCCAGACAAGCACCTGGTCATCGCGACCGGCCCCGAGCAGGGCGCCTACGCCGAGTTCGCCACGCGCTACGTGCCGCTGCTGCGGGCGCAGGGGCTGACGGTCGAGCTGCGCGCCACGCAGGGCTCCTCGGACAACCTGGCGCAGCTGCGCGACCCGGCCGGCGCGGTACACGCCGGCTTCGTGCAGGGCGGCGTCGGCGAGCCCGCAGCCGGCGCCGACGGCCCGTCGCGCGCGGTCTCGCTCGGCAGCGTGGCGATCGAGCCGGTCTGGCTCTTCTATCGCGAATCGGCCGCGGCGAGCCGCCTGGACGGGAAGCCGCTGACCCGGCTGCGCCAGCTCGACGGTTGGCAGGTGCACACCGGACCCGAGGGCGGCGGCACGCGGCCGCTGTTCGAGCAGCTGCTGGCGGCCAACAACCTGCCGGCCAGGCGCGTGCGGCTGGTGGCCGGCGCCACCGTGCAGGGCGTGGTCGAGATGGTGCAGGGACGCATCGACGCGCTGGTGATGGTCTCGGCGGCCGACGCGCCGCTGCTGCAGTACCTGCTGGTCACCCCCGGCGTACGCCTGATGCCCTTCGACCAGGCCCAGGCCTACACGCGGCGATTCCCGTTCCTGCGCGCGGTGACGCTGCCGCGCGGCATCGTCGATCTCGCTGCCGGCCGACCAGCCGACGACGTGCCATTGGTGGCGGCGACGACCTCGCTGCTGGCACGTGCCGACCTGCACCCGGCGCTGGTGCAGCTGCTGGTGCAGGCCGCGCGCGAGGCGCACGGCGAGCCCGGGTGGTTCCACGCGGCGGGCGACTTCCCCGGTCCGCAGGCGGCCGGCTGGCCGCTCGCGCCGGAGGCGGAACGCTATTACCGTGACGGCCGGCCGTGGCTGCAGCGCTACCTGCCGTTTTGGCTGGCCAACTTCGTCGACCGCATGTGGATCGTGCTGCTGCCACTGCTGGCGGCGCTGGTGCCGCTGTCGCGCGTGCTGCCGCCGCTGGTGGCGCTGCGGCTGCGCTCGCGCGTGTTCCGCTGGTATGCTCACTTGCGTGCGGTGGAGCAGGCACTGGAGCGGCCGGACGCCGACCTCCCTGCGCTGCGCGAGCGGCTCGAGCGCATCGACCGTCAGGTCGAGCACATCGGGCTGCCGCTGTCCTACACCAACGAGCTGTACCAGCTGCGCAGCCACATCCACCTGGTGCGCAAGCGGCTGGTGGCGATCGCCGAAGGTGGCTGACCCGCGCAGCGCGCCTAG
>CAZQPN010000472.1:0-2967 GCA_964595215.1 uncultured Rubrivivax sp.
AGGTTCACGTAGAAGCCGTCCTGCAGTTCCTTGGCCGCGCGCGCGGCCATCTCGTCGTGGGTCCAGGGCATCTCAGACTCCTGCCTTCTCTGTGATCGTGCGCTTCTCGATGCGCTTTTCCGGCTGCGTGTTGAGAACGATGCGATGCACGTAGATGCCCGGCAGGTGGACCGCGTCCGGGTCGATGCTGCCGGTCTCGACGATCTCCTCGACTTCGACCACCGCCAACTTGCCAGCCATGATGCAGGCCGGGTTGAAATTGCGCGCGGTCCGGCGAAACACCAGGTTGCCGCTCTTGTCGGCCTTCCAGGCCTTGGCCAACGCAAGCTCCGGGTTGAGCGCGCGCTCCATCACGTAGGTGTGGCCGTCGAAGTCGCGCGTCTCCTTGCCCTCGGCCACCAGGGTGCCGACGCCGGTGCGCGTGAAGAAGGCCGGGATGCCCGCGCCACCGGCGCGCAGCTTCTCTGCGAGCGTGCCCTGCGGCGTGAATTCGAGCTCCAGTTCGCCGGCCAGGAACTGACGCTCGAACTCCTTGTTCTCGCCGACATAGCTGGAGATCATCTTCTTGACCTGCCGCGTCTCAAGCAGCTTGCCAAGGCCGAAGCCGTCGACGCCGGCATTGTTGGAGATGACCGTGAGATCGCGCTTGCCGCTGTCGCGCAGGGCGTCGATCAGCGCTTCCGGGATGCCGCACAGGCCGAAGCCGCCGACCGCGATCAGCTGGCCGTCGCGCACGATCCCGTCGAGCGCGGCAGACGCGCTCGGGAAGACCTTGTTCATGGGTGAAACCTCCTATGGAGAAGCCGCGGAGCGTACTACCTAATGCATTAGGTAGTCGTTACGTCAGATTGCGTAAAGCGCAGCCCGGAGCCGGACACGCACGCGGGCCGGCCACCGCAACCGCCATAGGAGCACCCGTGTCACCAGATCCCCTCGTCGAGATGCTCAACGGCGTGCTGGAGCGCGTCACCGCGCCGTTGGTGCGCACGCTCGCGATGCAGGTCACGGCGGCCGACGCGCGCCAGGTGCGGCTCAGCCTGCCGGTCGGGCCGGCGCTGGTGCACGGCGGCGGCGTCGTCTGCGGACAGGCGCTGATGGCCGCTGCCGACACCGCCATGATCCTGGCCGTGTCCGCCAGCCTCGGTGAATTCAAGCCGATGACGACGGTCCAGCTGCAGACCAGCTTCATTCGCCCGGTCTCCGGTGACGCTGCCGGAGTCGAGGTCGTGTGCACGCTGCTGCGGCGCGGGCGCAACCTTGCCTTCGGCGAGGTCGAGCTGATCGGCCCCGGCGGCCAGCTCGCCGCCCACGCCACCACCACCTACGCCCTGCTGTGACCGCATCGGCGCAGGACCCGGCGCTCGACTACCGCACCGCGTTCGAGCTGGCGCCGGTCGGCCTCGTGTTGTCGCGCGACCGGCTGATGGTGGACGCCAACCGACAGGCGCTGGCCATGTTCGCGGCCACGCGGGCGGAGCTCGTCGGCCATTCCTTCGAGCGCCTGTACCCGACGCACGACGAGTTCGAGCGCACCGGCCAGCGCATCGCTGCCAGCCTCGACGCCGCCGGCCGCTACGCCGACGAGCGCGTGATGAAGCGGCTGAGCGGCGACATGTTCTGGTGCCACGTGTCGGGCCGCGCGCTGGACCCGGCCCGACCGCACGCGGCCGGCATCTGGGCCTTCGAGGACCTGTCGGCGCGCCGACCGGTGCGGCAGGAGTTCACCGCCCGCGAGCGCGAGATCGCCGCGCTGCTGGTCGAGGGCCTGACGAGCAAGGGCATCGGCCGGCGACTCCTGATCAGCCCGCGCACGGTCGACGTGTATCGTGCCCGCCTGATGCGCAAGATGTCCGCGTCGACCACGGCCGAACTCGTCACCAAGCTGCTGAGCACATGATCACCGTCCATCATCTCGAGAACTCGCGCTCGCAGCGCGTCCTGTGGCTGCTCGAGGAGCTTGGCCTGCCCTACGAGGTCAGGCGCTACGAGCGAAACCGCCAGTCGATGCTGGCCCCGCCAGAGCTCAAGCAGGTGCACCCGCTGGGCAAGTCGCCCGTCATCACCGACGGCGACATCACCGTGGCCGAGACCGGCGCCATCGTCGAGTACCTGGTCGACGGCCCCGGCGGCGGCCGTCTGAAGCCGACTGCCGGCACGCCCGCGCACCGCCGCTACGTCTACTGGCTGCACTTCGCCGAGGGCAGCGCGATGCCGCCGCTGCTGATGAAGCTGGTGTTCGACCGCATCCGCAAGGCCAAGGTACCCTTCCTGATCAAGCCGGTGGTCAGGGGCATCGCCGACAAGGTCGTCGCCGACTTCATCCAGCCCAACCTGCAGGCCCAGCTGCAGTACATGAACGACGAGCTGGCCGGGCGGGACTGGTTCGCCGGCGACGGCTTCAGCGCTGCCGACGTGATGATGAGCTTCCCGCTCGAGGCGGCCGCCGCGCGCGCCGGGCTGGACGACCGCTATCCGCACCTGACCGGCTGGCTGGAACGCATCCACGCCCGGCCGGCCTACCACCGCGCGCTGCAGGCCGGCGGGCCCTACACGATCATCGGCTGAACCGCCCTCGGCCGGCCCACGCTCACTCGACGAGGGCGCGGAACCAGTCGGGCATCGGCGCAGACTTCTTCGCGGCGTAGTCGGTCCACACGGTCTTCGCGCCGCCCTCGGCGTAGACCACGCCGGGCTCGTCGGTGCGCTCGAGCGTCAGGTAGGTGTCGAAGCTGCTGCGGCCCGGGTTGGTGACGTAATGCCGCGCCCTCACGTCGCCCGGGAACTCGAGCTGGCGCAGGAAGTTGCAGAACGCGTTGACGATCACCGGGCCCTGGCCCGCCCCAGGCGACGCGGCGGCGCCGACCTTGTAGATCCACTCCAGGCGGGCGATCTCGAAGTAGCGGAAGTAGATCGTGTTGTTGACATGGCCCATCGCGTCCATGTCGCCCCAGCGGATCGGGATCACCG
>CAZQPN010000473.1:0-2962 GCA_964595215.1 uncultured Rubrivivax sp.
GCATGCCGGCCAACGAGCGCATGGACGGGCTGGTCGAGAAGGCCACCGAGCTCGGCGCGGCGGCCATCCAGCCGCTGACGACGGCGCGCTCGGTGCTGCGGCTGTATGGCGAGCGCGCGACGCGTAAGCAGGCGCACTGGCAGGCGATCGCGGTGGCCGCGGCCGAGCAGTGCGGGCGCACGCGGGTGCCGCAGGTCCATGCACCGGCGGCGCTCGGTGCCTGGCTGGCGAACTTAGGCCCACGGCTGCGCGGCGTCGTGCTGTGCGTGCCGCAGGACGCGGGTGGCGCGGACGCGATGGAGAAGGCGGCTTCAGGCGATGTCGCCGACGCCATCGATGCAGCCGAAGCGGCCGCGGAGGCCGCCGCGGAGGCGGTGCCGATGGTGACGGTGCTCAGCGGGCCCGAAGGCGGGCTGACCGAGGACGAGCAGCGGCTGGCGATCGAGCGCGGCCTGCGACCCTGGTCGCTCGGCCCGCGCGTGCTGCGCGCCGAAACCGCACCGCTGGCGGCGCTGGTGCTGCTGACGCAGGGCACGCACCCGGCGCGCTGAGAACGCCCCGGCGCGCGGTGTACGCGCTCGACGGCGAGGCTGGTCGCTGGCCCCCGGAGCGGCCGAGGAGGATACTGCGCAGGCGGTCGCCAGGGGCCGGCCGGCCCGTACGTGCCACGAGCAGTTCCGTCATCGACACAAGGAGTCGACATGCTCTCGAATGCACACGTCACCACCCTGCTGCCCGTCGTCGACCTCGCACGGGCACGCGAGTTCTACGAACACAAGCTGGGCCTGCGGCCGGGGGGCGCCAAACCCGACGGCAAGTTCGTCTACGAGATCGGCGGCGCCACGCTGGCGCTGTTCCCGAAGCCGCAGGGCACCAAGGCCGACCACACCGCGGTCAGCTTCCAGGTCGACGACATCGCCGCCAGCATCGCCGAGCTGGAGCGCGCCGGCGTCGTGTTCGAGGACTACGACCTGCCCGGCCTGAAGACCGTCGGCCATGTCTGCGTGCTGGGCGCCGAGAAGGCGGCGTGGTTCAAGGACACGGAAGGCAACTTCCTGTGCCTGCACGAGGACCTGCCGGCCTGAGCGGCCGGGCGCCGCCGTGGGAAGCCCCTGCAGAGGGTTCAGGGTTCCCGCGCGGGGCGAGGCAGCGGCGTCTTCTCCAGGCGCTTGGCCATGCGGGTCTGCCAGCCCGGTCCGGTGGCCTTCCAGCGCGCGATGACCTCCGGTGGCAAGCGCAGGCTGATCATCTGCTTGGGATTCGGGGACCGGGGTCGACCCGCCTTCTTGAAGACGGTGCGCGAGAACATCTCGTCCGTCATCTCGGGCAGTTCCTCGTACTCCTCGGGCTTGATCACGTGCGCATCGACGCGCTTCAGATCAGAGCCCAAAGGTCGGCGCGAAGCGGGCTTGTTCACGTTCATTGGCCTTTCTCATGCTGAAGACGTGACGCACGGCGCCACGCGGGGTGTAGCCGACGACCACCAAGCGGCCGCGAAGCAGGCCGAAGCAGAGGATCCGCTTCTCTCCGTAGTCCTGCCGCGTGTCTTCGACCTCGGCGGTCAATCCATCGAAGACCCGTGCCGCATCCTCGAAGTCCAGCCCGCGGTTGGCGAGGGTCCAGGCGCGCTTGGCTGGATCGAAGGAGATGCGCACGCCATTATTGTATATACGATAATGCCGACTGGGAAGTCGGGCGCGCGGAGAAGCTCGCGTGGTTCAAGGACACCGGAGGCAAGTTCCCGTGCCGCCTCGGGAATCTGCCGGCCTTTGCGGCGGGGCATACCCCGGAAGGGCGGGCGCTGCGGCCGCGCGGACGGCGCCGGCACGGCAGAACCCGCGCCCCGATCAGTCGGCCTCGCCGATGACCGCGCCGAGCGCGTTGTCGACCACCAGCGGCGTCTCGAAGTACCGGATCGCCGGCTCGCTGCCGTAGGCGGCGCGGATGCGCTGACGCCAGGCCTCGTCGTGCGCGGCCTCAGCGGCGCGCCGGTTCTTCCAGAGGTAGAAGGCGCCGGCCTGGCCGGCGGCCGGGTCGTAGACGAAGGTCTTGCGGATCAGCTTGGGCTCGCCGCGCCAGCGCGGCGCGACCTCATGCATGCCGGCGACGACCTCGGCGCGGGTCATGCCCGGGGGGAGGGCGAAGAGGACGTATTCGGTGATCATGGTGCGGCGTTCGGTTGTCGGGTGGGACGCTGGAGCGAGAGGGGCGGCCGCACCGTGGCGTGTGCGGTTGGGACGGGTATACCGATTTACCGGCGTGAAGTTCTTGAGAAACGCCCACTGCCGCGCGCGGCGAAGGACCTCGGGGGGGCGTCCTGGCTCAACCAGGTCGAACGCTGGTTCTCCACGCTCACCGAGCGCTGCATCCGCCGCGGCACGCACCGCTCCACGCAGGCGCTGGAGAAGTCCATCAGGCAATACGTCGACCTCAATAACGAGGATCCCAAGCCGTTCGTTTGGACCAAGACGGCCGACGACATCCTCGCGAGCATCGAGCGGTTTTGTCTGCGAACTTCTCAATCAGGACACTAGCCCAGCGGCCGATGCACCCCGGCCGTGATGTCGAACCGGAACAGCCGGCACTCGATCGGCCCGTTCCACAGCGGCACGCGCCGGCTCTCCTTCAGCCGCATCAGCCCGGGCAGCTTCATGTCGGGGCTGAGCAGCCAGGCGGTCCAGCCGGCGTAGTGGTGTTTCCAGTGCGTGGCCAGCGCGGCGAAGAACTCGGCCGCGCTGGCGCCGCCTTCGAAACCCTCGCGCGCCGCCGTCGCCGCGCGCCCGGCCGGCGCCGCGCCGTCGACGTGCCCGTCGCCGCGGTCGGCGCCCGCGGCCCCGCGGGCATCACGCCCATCGCGGCCGTCCTGACCCCCGCGCGCCGCCGCCCCCCGCCCCAGCCCACGCCCCTTCGGCTCGATGCGCTCGCCGTAGGGCGGGTTCATCACGATCGTGCCGCGCGGCGC
>CAZQPN010000474.1:0-2959 GCA_964595215.1 uncultured Rubrivivax sp.
GGCGCTTGTACTCGGCGATGTAGAGGAGCTTTTCGACGCGCTTGACCAGCGCCCCGACGACGCTCTGGTGCACCGCGACTCCGAAGATGTCGCGCTCCGGGCGTGCCGCGGCCACCTGCGCCGTCGCGTCGCCCATGCCGAAGCCGATCTCCAGCAGCACCGGTGCGCGGCGGCCGAAGATGGCGGTGGCATCGATCGGCGCCGGCTGGAAGGGCAGCACGAAGCGCGGCCCGAGTTCGGCGAGCGCGCGCTGCTGGCCCGGCCCGAGCCGGCCGGCGCGCAGCACGAAGCTGCGGATCGGCCTGCCGCGCGGTTCGGTGAGGTCGGTGGGCGGCGGATCGGAGGGCGCGGAAGAGGGCATCTGCGCGGATTCTGCCGTGCCGCGGCACGGCCCGATCCAGGCCACCGCCGCCCGGGATGGCGCGGTCACGCGCGCCGTTGACCGCGATCCGGCGCACGACGCAGGTGCCACGCACCCTCATGGCGATTCGTCGAGCGGGGAAGAGGCCGCACCGTGCACCGCCTGTCGGCCGGGTGCCACATGGAAGATCCTGCAGCCGCATCGACCCGGGGGCCGCAGCTGGTTAGAATTTGACTCGCGCGGGTGTAGTTCAATGGTAGAACGGCAGCTTCCCAAGCTTCATACGAGGGTTCGATTCCCTTCACCCGCTCCAGTTGCACAGGCTGCCAGTCCGACGACTGGCGCACGATGGGGGCCCCGGTGGGGCCTTCGGTGTTTTCGGGGGTAGCCACGACGGGCGCAGCTGCGCATCATCGGGCCATGTCCGCCGACGCCGCACCTGTGCCTCGCCTCCACCGGTCGCCGCTTGGTGACGTCCGATGAGCGATCCGCTGCAGGTGCTCGTCGTTGGCGCCAGCGCGCCGGACCTCGGGCTGTCGCCGTGGGGGCCGTTCGCGCTGCATCCGTGCGCCGACCTCGACGACGCCGCCGCGGCGCTGCAGCGGGCGGCGGTCGACGCCGTGCTGATGACGGCGACCGACGACCGCGGGCTGCAGCACCTGCTGCACTGGCCGGCGCTGTCGCAGTGCGTGATCGACGCAGCGCTGGTCGCCGTCGTGCCGGCACCGCTGCCGCGGCCGGCCCTGGAACTGCTGCAACGTGGCGCGCAGGACGTGCTGTGCGCCCGCGAGACCACACCCGAGGCGCTCGCTCGCGCGTTGCGCCTGGCGGTCGAGCGCAAGCGGCTGGCGCAGGCGGCACGCAAGGCCTACGCCACCGACCTGGCCACCGGCCTGCCCAACCACACCCAGCTGCTCGAGCACATGACGCACCTGCTGGCGCTGCGTGAGCGCGAGCCGGCGCCGATGGCGCTGATCGTGCTGCGCATCGACGGCCTGGCGACGACCGAGGCCGCGCTTGGCAGCGAATCGGCCAACGTCCTGCGTCGCAAGGTGGCGGTGCGGCTGCGCGCCGGCCTGCGCGCCAGCGACGTCGTCGCGTCGATCGGCAGCGACGCCTTCGCCGTGTTGCTGGCCTGGATCGACGCCGCCGACGACGCGCCGCACGTCGCCGGCAAGCTCGCGCAGGCGATGACGCAGCCGTTCGCCGTCGCTGGCAAGGAGCGCGTGGTGGCGGTGGCGGTGGGCCTGGCGTCCTATCCGGAACACGGACGAGACGCCGACACGCTGATGCGGCGCGCGGTCGGCCAGGCGGCGCAGGTCGCCAGCGTCGGCCGCACGGGCTTTGCGAACCGCATCGAGCGCGGTCCGTCGGCGGCGGCCAACGACGAGTGAGCGGCGCCCGGCGCCGCGCGGCCGGGTCGGGGGGGTGGGGGCGGTCGCGCAGGGACGGCGCGACCGCGCCGCCATCCATCGATCAGGCCCGCTGGAGCAGTTGCGCGACGACGCCGACGGCGATCACCGCCGGCGCCTTGCCGGCGATGCCGGGCACGCCGATCGGGCAGGTCAGCCGTGCCAGCGCCGACGCTGCCACGCCGCGCGCCTCGAGCCGGTGCAGAAAGCGCGCGCGCTTGGTGGCCGAGCCGATGAGGCCGAAGAAGCCGAAGTCGCCGCGCCGCAGCACCGCTTCGGTGATGCGCAGGTCGAGGTCGTGGCTGTGCGTCAGCACGAGCACGCAGGCGCCCGGCGGCGCGGCCTCGACCTCGGCCTCGACCGGCTCGGCGCAGACGCGCTCGATGTGCGGCGGCAGCGGGCCGGGCGGAAACCCGGCCTCGCGCTCGTCGATCCACTGCACGCGGCAGTCGATGTCGGCCAGCAGCTTGACGATGGCGCGTCCGACATGGCCGGCGCCGTAGAGCTGCAGCGTGAAGCGTGGCACCGGCGCCGGCCAGGCGCCGAGCGCATCGGCGTCCAGCGGCGAGACGCGCAGCACCAGCGAGCCTCCGCAGCACTGGCCGAGCGACGGCCCCAGCGCCACCGGCCAGTCGACCGGCGCCGCGGCCACCGGGGTGTCTGCCAGCCACCGGCGCGCCCGCTCGACGGCCTGCCACTCCAGATGGCCGCCGCCGATCGTGCCGGCAACGCCATCTGCCGCCACCAGCATGCGCGTGCCGGTCTCGCGCGGCACCGAGCCGTGGTGCCGCACGACCTCGACGACGCAGGCGGCGCGGCCGGCGTGCAGCCAGTCGGCGGCGGTGGTGCGCAGGTCGGCGTCGGTCATGGCGGGCGATCCGGGGGCGTGGTGCGGCGCGGGCCGTCAGCCGGCCGCCGCGCGCACCGCGTCGCAGGCGTCGAGCACCGCCTCGGGGGTGGCCGGCGCGCGCAGCGGCGGATCGACATGGTGCCCGCCGACCGCCGAGATGGCATCGCGGATCGCCAGCAGCACCGAGAACGGCAGCAGCAGCGGCGGCTCGCCCACGGCCTTGCTGCGGTGGATGCTGTCGGCCACGTTGTCCTGCTCGAACAGGGCCACGCGCAGGTCGGCCGGGCAGTCGTTGGCGGTCGGGATCTTGTAGGTGCTGGGCGCGTGCGTCAGCAG
>CAZQPN010000475.1:0-2957 GCA_964595215.1 uncultured Rubrivivax sp.
GGCCCTGGCTCTCGGTGGCCGGCACGCGCTGCACGCGGTGGCCGCCGGACTCGAAGCGCAGCCGGCCGTACACCCCAACCGTGTCCGCGCCGCCCTCCACGCGCAGCACCAGCTCCTTGTAGCCGCCGAGCTCGGACGCGTTCTCGCTCAGCACCTCGGTGCGCCAGCCCCGGCGCTCGCAGTAGCGCAGGTACATGCGCGCCAGGTCGCCAGCGAACAGCGCGGACTCGTCGCCGCCGGTGCCGGCGCGGATCTCGACGAAGGCGGCGCGCTCGTCGTCCGGGTCCCGGGGCAGCAACGCGCGGCGCAGCTCGGCATCCAACCGCTCGAGGTCGGCACCGGCCTCGGCGATCTCGGCCGCCGCCAGCTCGGCCATCTCGGGGTCGGACTGCATCTCGCGCGCGGCCGCGACGTCGGCCTCGCGCGCCCGGTAGCGCTGCCAGCGGCCCACGATGGCCGCCACCTCGGCCTGCTCGCGCGCCCGCTGGCGCCAGCGCCCGATGTCGGCCGCGATCTCGGGGTCGGACAGGCTGGCATCGAGCTCGGCCAGGCGCATCTCGAGGCGGTCGAACTGGGCGCGCAGGCTGGGCGTCAGTGGCATGGCGGACGGGGTTCTGGCGGGCCCGCGAGGCGGGCGGGCGGCGGTCGAGGGGATCGGCCGGGCCGGGGGCGGGAGACCCGCGGAAAGGTCGGGAGGGAGCGGGAGGGGCCGGCACACGCCCGCACGGACGGCGCCAGGGACGGCGAGCGCCGCTAGGACCGGGTCTCGCCCGGGCCGGCCGGCGCGTCGGCGTCGGGCTCGTCGGCGCGGCCGCCGGCAGCGCGACGCAGGAACAGGCGCGAGACGGTGGCTGCCAGGCGGTCGCGCTCGGCGCTGTCGGCCGCGTGCAACTCGGCCAGCGTGCCGTGCAGCATCTTGTGCGCCAGACCTTGCGTCAGCGCGTCCAGCACGGATTCGAGGTCCTCGCCGCGTGCCAGCCGGCGGCGGGCCCGGCGCAACTCGAGTTGCCGCCAGTCGTCGGTCTGCTGCCGGAGCGCCAGGATCAGCGGCACGGCGGCGCGCTGGTCCAGCCAGTGGGCAAAGCTCAGCACGCCGGCGTCGATGATGGCCTCGGCCTGCTGCACCGCGGCCTGGCGGCGCTCGCCGGCGGTCTGCACCAGTGCCGACAGGTCGTCGACGGTGTACAGATAGACGTCGCCCAGGCGCGCGACCTCGGGCTCGATGTCGCGCGGCACCGCCAGGTCGACCATGAACATGGGCCGGTGGCGGCGCGCCTTCAGCGCACGCTCGACCGCGCCCAGCCCGATGATGGGCAGGGTGCTGGCGGTGCAGGAGACGACGGCGTCGAACTCGTGCAGCCGCTGCGGCAGGTCGGCCAGGCGCATCGCCTGGGCGCCGAAGCGGGTCGCGAGCTTCTCGCCGCGCTCCAGCGTGCGGTTGGCCAGCGCCATCGCCTTCGGGCTCCGCGCCGCGAAGTGAGTGGCCACCAGCTCAATCATCTCGCCGGCGCCGACGAAGAGCACCTTGATATCGCGCAGGTCCTCGAACAGCTGCGATGCCAGCCGCACGGACGCCGCCGCCATGCTGACCGAGTGGGCGCCGATCTCGGTCGCGGTGCGGACCTCCTTGGCGACCGAGAACGAGCGCTGGAAGAGCTGGTGCAGCGTGCTGCCGAGGGTGCCGGCCTCGCCGGCCTGGCGCACGGCCTGCTTCATCTGGCCGAGGATCTGCGGCTCGCCAAGCACCATCGAGTCGAGGCCCGAGGCGACGCGGAAGGCGTGCCGGGCCGCGGCCCGGTCCTCCATCACGTAGCTGTGCGCCTGCAGGTGGCCGGCGGGCACGCCACCTTGCTCGGCCAGCCAGTCCATGGCCGGCCGCACCAGTTCCGGCGCACTGCGGGGATCAGCGGCGACGTAGAGCTCTGTCCGGTTGCAGGTCGACACCAGCGCCGCCTCTGGCGCCGCGCGCTGCAACCGCTCGCGGAATCCGCGCAGCACGGGAGGCAGCTGGTCGGGCGCGAACGCGAACCGCCCGCGCAGATCGAGTGGGGCGGTCGTGTGGTTCAGGCCGAGGGCGAAGACACTCACACTCGCGATTGTAAGATTCCGCGCACAGCCGCGGGTGTCCGACGTGCTTGGCACTTTCCCGCGGCCTCCATCGACCTTGATTCACGTCAAACTGCACACAACCCTGAGCTGACAACGACGCCATGTCCCTGCCGGACGCCATGTGGCACCTGCTGAACCTGTTCGCGCCAGCGGCGCTGACCGGGCTGATCGCGGCCGCGGCGGCAAAGGTCGCCTGGCGCCGCACGCTGGCGGCGGTCGCCTGGCATCGACTGGCCCTGTGGGCCGCGGCGGCGTGTTCCGCGGTGACGCTGGCCGGCCTGGTGGTGTTCGGCCAAGACGGTCGCATGGCAACCTATGGTGCCATGGTCATCGCCTGCGCGGCCGTGCTGTGGTGGCGCGGGTTCCGGCGCGCCCGCTGAGGGCGCGCCCGTCGGCGTTCGGCCGACGTCCCCAGCGGCCAGATCAGGCTGGCTCGGCGAGGCGGATGGCGCCGCGCAGCGAGTGAGGCAGCGCCTCGGTGACCATAACGTCGATCATGCGGCCGACCAACCGGCGGCCGTTCGGTCCGCCGTCGAAGTTGACGATGCGGTTGCACTCGGTGCGTCCCATCAGCTCGTTCGGGTCCTTCTTCGACGGCCCCTCCACGAGGATGCGCTGCACGGTGCCGACGCGCGACGCCGAGATGCGCCGCACATGGACCTCGATCGCCGCCTGCAGGGCCTGCAGCCGCTGGAGCTTTGCCGCCTGCGGTGTCTCGTCGGCCAGCCCCGCGGCCGGCGTGCCCGGGCGGGCGCTGTAGACGAAGCTGAACGAGGCGTCGAAGCCGACATCGTCGATCAGCTTCATCAGTCGGCCGAAGTCGTCCTCGGTCTCGCCGGGGAAGCCGA
>CAZQPN010000476.1:0-2952 GCA_964595215.1 uncultured Rubrivivax sp.
AGCACCATCGTCATCTTCGGCAGCGCCCGCATCAAGCCGCCCGACGAGGCCCGCACGCTGCTCGAAGCCGCGCGCAACGGCGGTGACGAAGCCGCCATTCGCCGTGCCGAGTCCGGGCTGGCGATGAGCCACTACTACGAAGAGGCGCGCCGCTTCGCCGGCATCGTCACCGCGCGCTCGCGACGGCTGGCCACACCGATCTACGTCGTCACCGGCGGCGGGCCCGGCATCATGGAAGCCGGCAACCGCGGCGCGCACGAGGTCGGCGGCAAGAGCATCGGGCTGAACATCGTGCTGCCGCACGAGCAGGCGCCCAACCCGTACATCACGCCAGCGCTGTGCTTCCAGTTTCACTACTTCGCGATGCGCAAGATGCACTTCCTGATGCGCAGCATCGGGCTGGTGTGCTTCCCCGGCGGCTTCGGCACCCTCGACGAGCTGTTCGAGGTGCTGACGCTGCAGCAGACAGGCAAGATCCGGCGCCGGCCGGTGGTGCTGGTCGGCGCCGAGTTCTGGCAGCGCCTGCTCGACCTCGACTGGCTGGTGGAGACCGGCATGATCTCGCCCGGCGACGAGCGCCTGTTCACCGTCGTCGAGACCGCCGAAGAGGCGTGGGCGGTGCTGGAGTCGTACTACGGCTTCGGTGCGCCGCCGACCGAGACGGGCGAGTTCGCGGTCGACATCTGACCAACCGCCACCGCCCGGGACCACCGGCCCGATCCGTCGTCGCGCACACACGATGAGCGCCGCGCCGCCGGCAAGGACACCCCTGCCGCGCCGGCCACGGGATCAAGACGACGGCGCCCGCACCGTGCTGCCGCGCACGACCAGCGGGCAGGCCAGCCTGCGCCGCTGCGCCGTGGCGGGCGGTGCGTCGCCGGCCAGCAGCAGCTCGGCCACGCGCTCGCCGATCTCGCGCCGCGGCGGCGCCAGCGTCGTCAGCCCGGGACTCAGGTGCGCGGCGAGCTCGAAGTCGCCGAAGCCGATCAGCGCCAGCGTGTCCGGCACGCCCACGCCGGCGGCTTGCGCACCGAGCAGCGCGCCGCAGCCCAGGTGGTCGTTGGCGAAACCGACCGCGGTCGGCCGCGGCCGCAGCGCCAGCAGCGCGGGCACGACCTCGCGCCCCGCGGCGATCGGCTCGCCCGCCGACGCCGGCACGCGCACCGCAGCCGCGCCGGCCGCCTCGGCGGCGGCGGCGAAACCGTCGCCGCGCTCACGCGCCCGGTAGTCGCCCGTGACGGCGCTGTCGACATAGGCCAGCCGGCGGTGCCCCAGCGACAGCAGGTGCACCGCCATCGCCCGCCCGGCCGCGCGGTGGTTGAAGCCGACTTGGGCGAAAGGTTCGGCGCCGCGCGGGTGGTGGTCCCACATCTCGACCACGGTGCAACCGCCGGCTTGCGCCTCGCGCAGCAGGTGCTGCGTGCCCGGGGTGTGGTGGCGGCCGGTGACGACGAGCGCGCGCGGCGCCCAGCCGAGCAGCGCGCGCACCTGCGCCTCCTCGCGCTCGGCCGAGTAGCCCGACGACGCCACCAGCAGCTCCAGCCCTGCCGCTTCCAGCCGCCCGGCCAGGCCCTGCAGCGTCTCGGCGAAGATCGACTGCGCCAGGTTGGGCACCAGCGCGGCGACGATGCTGCCGCGCCCGCTGGCCAGCACGCCGGCCTGCTTGTTGGGCACGTAGCCGGTGGCGGCGAGCGCGGCGCGGATCGCGTCGGACGTCTCCGGCGCGACCTGGGCCGGCGCGCGCAGGTAGCGCGAGACGGTGATCGCGGTGACGCCTGCGGCGGCGGCGACGTCGCGCAGCGTCGTGCGGCCGTGGCCGCGGCGCTGGCGCGCCGCGGTCGCCGGGGGCGGCGCGGGTTTCAGGCGCTGCGACGGGTCGGACAAGGGTTTTCCGGGATGCGGTCCACGCGGTCGATGACGTAATGTTACCGCTAACATGGCGAACCGTCCTCCGGATCATCCCCAAGCCGACGCGGCGGAGCGCGACGACACCGAGCTGCCGCTGCGCAGCCGGCGCTGGTTCGCCGACGCCGGCATGCGCGGCTTCGCGCACCGCCAGCGCGCGCAGCAGATGGGGCTCCGCCGCGAGGACGTGCTGACGCGCCCATGCATCGCCATCGTCAACACCTGGAGCGACCTGTCGCCCTGCCACGCCCACCTGCGCGAGCGCGCGGAGAGCGTCAAGCGTGGCGTGCTGATGGCCGGCGGCACGCCCTTCGAGCTGCCGGCGCTGAGCCTGGGCGAGGTGATGGTCAAGCCGACCACGATGCTCTACCGCAACCTGCTGGCGATCGAGGTCGAGGAGCTGCTGCGCTCGCACCCGGTCGACGGCGTCGTGCTGCTCGCCGGCTGCGACAAGACGACGCCGGGCACGCTGATGGGCGCCATCAGCGCCGGGCTGCCGACGATCTTCTGCGCCGCCGGGCCGATGCTCAACGACCGCCACCTGCGCCGCACGCCGCAGGGCTGCGAGTCGCGCACCGTCGGCGCGGGCACTCATACGCGGATGTTCTGGGACGAGCGGCAGGCCGGCCGTCTCGGCGAGGCCGAATGGGTGGCGCTGGAGCAGCGCATGACGCGCAGCCCCGGCACCTGCAACACCATGGGCACCGCCAGCACGATGACCTCGATCGTCGAGGCGCTGGGCCTGGCGCTGCCGTGGTCGACCAGCATCCCGGCGATGGACGCCGCCCACGTGCGCCACGCCACCACCTGCGGCGAGCGCATCGTCGCGATGGTGCGCGAGGGGCTGACGCCGCAGAAGATCCTCACGCGCGGCGCCTTCCTGAACGCTGCGACGGTGCAGATGGCGCTCGGCGGCTCGACCAACGCCGCCATCCACATCCTGGCGATGGCCGGCCGCGCCGGTGTGCCGCTGACGCTGGACGACCTCGACCGCCTGGGGCGCGAGGTGCCGGTGCTCGCCAACCTGTTCCCCAGCGGCGACCGGCT
>CAZQPN010000477.1:0-2949 GCA_964595215.1 uncultured Rubrivivax sp.
CGAAGCCCATCTGCGGCGAATAGCGGGCCGGGAAATCCTGCACGTGGACGGGCGCCGAGATCACGGCGCAGGGGATGCCCAGGCGCTTGGCGATGTGGCGCTCCATCTGGGTGCCCAGCAGCAGCTCCACGTTGAGATCGGCGACGCGGGCCTCGACCTCGAGGTAGTCGTCGGTGACCAGCGCCTCCAGGCCGTAACCGGCTGCGGCCGCGCGGATGTCGCGCGCGAACTCGCGGGCGTAGGTGCCCAAACCGACGACCTCGAAGCCGAGCTCGTCGCGTGCCACGCGGGCGGCGGCGATCGCGTGCGTCGCGTCGCCGAACACGAACACGCGCTTGCCGGTCAGGTAGGTCGAGTCGACCGACTTCGCGTACCAGGGCGCGCGCGAGTGCGCGTCGGGGCGCGGCGTGTCGGCCGGCAGGCCGGCCAGCAGCAGCACCTCGGTGACGAACTCGCCGGTGGCGCGCACGCCGATCGGCACCGTGCGCGTGAAGGGCATCCCGTGCAGGCGCTGCAGCCAGCCGGCGGCGGTGGCCGCGGTCTCGGGGTAGAGCACGACGTTGAAGTCGGCGTCGGTCAGCGTCCGCAGGTCGGCCGGCGTGGCGCCGAGCGGGGCGACGACGTGCACATCGATGCCGAGCTCGCCAAGCAGGCCGCGGATCTCGCGCACATCGTCGCGGTGGCGAAAACCCAGTGCCGTCGGGCCGAGCAGGTTGCAGCGCGGGCGGACGCCGGACTGTCGCGCCGGCTGGTCGCGCCGGGTCGGGCCGACGAGCGTGCGCACCATCTGGTAGAAGGTCTCGGACGCCCCCCAGTTCTCCTTGCGCTGGTAGGACGGCAGCTCCAGCGGCACGACCGGTATCGGCAGGTCGAGCGCGCTGGCCAGGCCGCCCGGATCGTCCTGGATCAGCTCGGCGGTGCATGAGGCGCCGACGATCATGGCCTGCGGGCGGAAGCGCTCGTAGGCGTCGCGCGCCGCGCGCTGGAACAGGCCGGCGGTGTCGCCGCCGAGGTCGCGCGCCTGGAAGGTCGTGTAGGTGACCGGCGGGCGCTGCGGCAGCCGTTCGATCATCGTGAACAGCAGATCGGCGTAGGTATCGCCCTGCGGCGCGTGCAGCACGTAGTGCAGCCCGCGCATCGCGGTGGCCACGCGCATTGCACCGACGTGCGTCGGGCCTTCGTAGGTCCACAGGGTCAGTTGCATTTCAGTGCCGCCCGGCCGGCCCGAAGGCACTGAACGCCCCTGCGGGGGGGCAGCGAACGAAGTGAGCGTGGGGGCGTCATGTCAGGCCGCCAGCCGGGTGCGCCGCACCAGCGGGCGCGTGAAGAGCTCGGCCAGGTCGGCCGCCTGCTCGAAGCCCTGGATCGGTGTGAAGACGAGCTCGATCGACCACTTGGTCGTCATGCCCTCGGCTTCGAGCGGGTTCGCCAGCCCGAGCCCGCAGACCACCAGATCCGGCTGCATCGCGCGGCAGCGGTCGAGCTGGCGCTCGACGTCCTGCCCTTCGGACAGCCGTGTGTCGGCCGGCAGCAGCTCGAGCTCGGGGCCGAGGTGGCCGCGGTGCAGGTAGGGCGTGCCGACCTCGGCCAGCCGCATGCCCAGTTCGCGCGAGAGGAAGCGTGCCAGAGGCAGCTCGAGCTGCGAGTCCGGGAACAGGAAGACCTGGCGGCCGGACAGCATCGCGCGGTGGCGGGCCAGGGCGCGCGCGGCGCGCTCGCGGCGCGGGCCGACGGCCGACACGAAGCGCGCCGGGTCGCCGCCGAACGCGCGCTTGGCGGCCTGGAGCCACAGCGTCGTGCCCTCGGCGCCGAGCGGGAAGGGCGCCGGGATGTGCGAGGCCCCACGTTCCTGCAGCGCCCGCGCGGTGTCGGCCAGGAAGGGCTGCGCGAGCAGGAAACGCGTGCCGGGGCCGACCGGCGGCAGGTCGCGGCTGTGGCGCGGCGGGAAGAAGTGCACCGGCCCGAGACCGATCTCGTCGAACAGGCGGCGGAACTGGTCTTCGACGATGTCGGCCAGCGTGCCGACGATCAGCAGCCCCGGCGCGTCGGCCACGGGTGGCGCGGGCAGTTCGGGCACCAGCGACGCCAGGCAGGCGTCTTCGCCCTGCGTGAAGGTGGTCTCGATGCCGCTGCCGGAGTAGTTCAGCACGCGCACGTTCGGCATGAAGCGGCCCGACAGGCGCTGTGCGGCGCGCGACAGATCGAGCTTGATGACCTCCGACGGGCAGGAGCCGACGAGGAACAGCAGCTTGATCTCGGGACGGCGCTCGAGCAGCCGGGTGACGACGCGGTCGAGCTCGTCGTTGGCGTCGGCGATGCCCGACAGGTCGCGGTCGTCGATGATCGCGGTCGCGAAGCGCGGCTCGGCGAAGATCATCACGCCGGCGGCCGACTGCAGCAGGTGGGCGCAGGTGCGCGAGCCGACGACCAGGAAGAAGGCATCCTGGATCTTGCGGTGCAGCCACATGATCCCGGTCAGGCCGCAGAAGACCTCCCGCTGGCCGCGCTCGCGCAGCACCGGCGCGTCGGTGCAGCCGCTGGCCTGCGGGCGGATGTCGATGACGGCGTTCATGCCAGGGCTCCGTGGGTGGCCGTGCCCTGGGCGGCCTCGTGCGCCGCCTGCAGGCGGGCCGCACGCAGCTTCCAGACGAACTGGCCGGCATTGACGACATAGGCGAGGTAGGCCGCCAGGGCCAGCCCCATCTGGCCCTGCGCGTCGAGCGCGCCCGTCCACCAGGCCCAGAGGTAGGCGGTGTGCAATGCCAGCACCGCCATGCTGAAGACGTCTTCCCAGAAGAAGGCCTTGGCGAACAGCCAGACCCCGAAGACTTCCTTCTCCCAGATGCAGCCCGTGACCATGATGGTGTAGAGCGTCAGCGTCTTGACGACGACCGAGACGGCCGCCGCTTGCAGGCCTACACCTTCGAGCAGCCGGAACCAGCCGTCGAC
>CAZQPN010000478.1:0-2937 GCA_964595215.1 uncultured Rubrivivax sp.
AGATCGCCGCCAACGAGAAGGGCGTGCAGGAGCTGCGCGCGATGGTGGCCCAGTACGGGCGGGACACGGTGGCGGCCTACATGGGGCACGTGCAGGACAACGCCGAGGAGTCGGTGCGACGCGTCATCACGGCGCTGCGCGACGGGGACTTCGCGCTGACGCTCGACAACGGCGCCGTCATCCGTGTCGGCGTCAAGGTGGACGCGGCCACGCGCTCGGCGCGCATCGACTTCAGCGGCACCAGCGCGCAGCTGCCGAACAACTTCAACGCGCCCAAGGCGGTGACGACGGCCGCCGTGCTCTACGTCTTCCGCACCCTGGTCGACGACGACATCCCGCTCAACGCCGGCTGCCTGAAGCCGCTCGAGGTGATCGTGCCCGAGGGCTGCATGCTCAATCCGCGGCCGCCGGCGGCGGTGGTGGCGGGCAACGTCGAGACCTCGCAGTGCGTCACCAACGCGCTGTACGGCGCGCTGGGCGTGATGGCCGCCGGTCCGTGCACGATGAGCAACTTCACCTTCGGCGACGCCACCCACCAGTACTACGAGACCGTCTCCGGCGGCTCCGGGGCCGGCGTGCTGCGCGATGCCGAGGGGCGCGTGACCGGCGGCTTCGACGGCACGGCGGTCGTCCAGACCCACATGACCAACTCCCGCCTGACGGACCCGGAGGTGCTGGAGTTCCGATTCCCCGTGCGGCTGGACGGTTATGCGATCCGGCGCGGCTCGGGCGGCGCCGGGCGCTGGCGCGGCGGCGACGGTGGGGTGCGGCGGATGCGCTTCCTGCAGCCGATGACGGCGTCCATCCTGAGCAACGGACGCGAGGTGCCGTCCTTCGGCATGGCCGGCGGTGCGCCCGGGAAGGTCGGCGTCAACCGGGTCGAGCGCGCCGACGGCCGCATCGAGCGCCTCGGCCACATCGGCCAGGTCGAGATGGCGCCGGGCGACGTGTTCGTGATCGAGACCCCGGGTGGCGGTGGCTGGGGCGCGACCGAGACGGCCTGACAGTGCCGAGGCGGAGGAGGCTTGCTGCGGACTTGATCGAAGTCAAGTTGAATGCGGACAGGGCGCGCTGAAATGGTCCAGTGAGTGCCTCTGACCCCTCCCGGCCGATGCCGGCGCCCGATTTCTCGCCGCCCCAGCCGGACTCGGCCGTGCCGATGCGGGTCGTCCCCGTGTTCGCCGATGCCCCCGCCTGCCGCCCGGCGCCCGATCCGGCCAGCGCGGCCGTCATCGACGCCGCGCTGGCGCGCTGGGACCATCGGCGCGACGCGCTGGTGCAGGTGCTGCGCGAGGTGCAGGCCGCCACGCACTGGCTGGCGCCCGAGGTGCTGGGACGGATCGCGCTCGGGCTCGGGCTGACGCCAGCCATCGTCGAGGGCGTGGCCGGCTTCTACCGCTTCTTCCACCTGCGCCCGGTGGGCCGCCTTCACCTGCTGTGGAGCGACAACGTCACCGACCACCTGCTCGGCAGCCGCGCGCTGGCGGCGGACCTGTGCCGCCGGCTGGGCGTCGAGCCCGGCCAGGTGTCGGCCGACGGCGCCGTCAGCGTCGGCTTCACCTCCTGCACCGGCTTCGGCGACCAGGGCCCGGCGCTGCTGGTGAACCACCACCAGGTGCTGACCCGCATGGACGCCGATCGCGTGGCGGCGCTGGCCGAGCTGGTGCGCCAGGGCCGGCCGGTGGCCGAGTGGCCGGCCGAGTGGTCGCGCATCGACGACCAGGTGCGCGCGCCCGGCGTGCTGCTCGCTGCGCCGCCAATGCAGGGCGACGCGATCCGCGCGACGCTGGCGCGCGGCGCCGACGCGACGCTGGCCGAGATCAAGGCGTCCAACCTGCGCGGGCGCGGCGGCGCCGGCTTCGCCACCGCCACCAAATGGGACCTGGCGCGGCGCGCGCCGGTGCCGGCCGGCGGCACGCGCGTCGTCGTGTGCAACGCCGACGAGGGCGAGCCCGGCACCTTCAAGGACCGCGTGCTGCTGACGCGCCAGCCCGACGCCGTGTTCGAGGGCATGACGGTGGCCGCGCGCGTGCTCGACGCCCGGCTCGGCTTCGTCTACCTGCGCGGCGAGTACCGCTGCCTGCTGGAGCCGCTGCAGGCGGTGCTGGCACGGCGCCGGCAGCAGGGCCTGCTCGGCCGCGCCATCCTCGGCACCGAGGGCTTCGACTTCGACATCGAGATCCACCTCGGCGCCGGTGCCTACGTCTGCGGCGAGGAGTCGGCGCTGATCGAGTCGCTCGAAGGCAAGCGCGGCACGCCGCGCAACCGGCCGCCGTTCCCGGTGACCAACGGCTACCTCGACCAGCCGACGGTGGTCGACAACGTCGAAACCTTCGCCTGCGCGGCGCTGATCGCGCAGAACGGCGGCGACTGGTTCGCCGGCCTCGGCAGCGCCGAGTCCACCGGCACGAAGCTGCTCTCGGTCTCGGGCGACGTCGAGCGGCCCGGCGTCTATGAGTTCCCGTTCGGTGTCGGCGTCGACGAGGTGCTGGCCGCAGCCGGCGCGCGCGACGCGCAAGCGGTGCAGGTCGGCGGTCCGTCCGGCACCTGCATCGGCGCCGCCGAGTTCGGCCGCCGCATCGCCTTCGAGGACATCCCGTCGGCCGGCGCTGTCATGGTCTTCGACGACAGCCGCGACATGTTCGAGGTGGCGCGCAACTTCGCGCATTTCTTCGCCCACGAGAGCTGTGGCTTCTGCACGCCGTGCCGCGTCGGCACCTCGCTCCTGAAGAACCTGATGGACAAGCTGGCCAACGGCCACGGTTCGCCCTACGACTTCGCCGAGATCGAGAAGATGAACCATATCCTGCAGCAGATGAGCCACTGCGGTCTCGGCCACTCGGCCTGCAACCCGGTGCTCGACACCATCGCCCGCTTCAAGCCGGCCTACGAGCGGCGACTGTCGAACCAGTCCTTCGAGCCGGCCTTCGACCTCGA
>CAZQPN010000479.1:0-2920 GCA_964595215.1 uncultured Rubrivivax sp.
GCCACGCAGCGGCGCATCCGCCAGGCGCTGTCCTGCTACTACGCCGGCAACTTCACCACCGGCTTTCGCGACGGCTATGTCCGGCGCGTCGCGAACGCCACCCTGCAAGCCCAACCGATCCGGGAGAACCCATGACCCCGCTCCAGATGCGTCGCGCACGCCCCCTGGCCCTCGGCCTGGCCGCCGCCGCTTGCGCCGGCCTGCCCGGCATCGCCCTCGCCCAGGGCTTCGCCAAGATCAACACGACGGTCACCAACGTCAACGCGATCCTCGTCACGATCTCGATCGCGGTGGTGACGATCGCGATCATCTGGGCCGGCTTCAAGATGATCTTCCAGGGCGCGCGCCTGGCCGACGTGGCCAACGTGCTGATCGGCGGCACGCTGATCGGCGGCGCGGCCGTCTTCGCCAGCTTCATCGTGACCTGAGGCACGGCCATGGTCCCGCAGGAAGCCATCTACAAGGGCGCCACCCGGCCGGCGATGAAGTTCGGCGTGCCCCTGGTGCCGCTCGTCGTGCTCTTCGGCGGCGGCATGCTGCTCGTCATGTGGGGCGGCATCCTGCTCAGCGGATGGGTGGCGGCGGCCGTCGTCGCGGCCATCCTGCCGGTGCTGGCCTGGATGCGCTACGTCACGCGCCGGGACGACCAGCGCTTCAGGCAGTTCTTCGTCGCCGCCCGGCTGCGCCTGCACGACCGCAACCGTCGCTTCTGGCGCGCCCGCAGCTACACGCCCAACCCGACCCGGGGAGCCACCGATGTTTGGCACGCCTGACACCGCGGTCCGGTCCGGCCGGCCCGGCGGCCGGGTCCTTCGGCCGAAGCACTGGACGCTTGCTCGGCGCGAGAACCCGCTCGGTCGCTTCGTCCCTTTCTCGTCCCTCGTCACGCCGACCGACGTCATCACCCGGGGCGGTGACTACCTGCGCACCTGGCGGCTGGAAGGCGTGCCCTTCGAGTGCGCCGACGAGGCCCTGATCGCCGACCGGCACGAGGCCCTGTGCAGCCTGCTGCGCAACCTGGCCGGCGGGCAATGGGCGGTGTGGACGCATCGCCTGCACCGCACGGTGTCCGACCGGCTGTCGGAGCCCGATGCTCCGGGTTTCGCCCGGGACCTGGCACGCGCCTACGACAAGAGCCTGGCCCGTCACCGCATGATGAGCCACGAGCTCTACCTGACGCTGGCCTATCGGCCCCATGTGTCGCGTGTCAGCCGGGCCCTGCAGGCCACGCAGCGCACGCGCGCAGCCATCGCCCAGGCGCAGGCCGACGCGCTGCGGCAGGTCGAGGAGAAGTCGGCGCTGGTCGAGCGCATCTTGCGCGGCTTCGCACCCCGCCTGCTGGGCACCCGGCTGGAAGGCGGCAAGCGCTACTCCGCGTTGGCGGAGTTCCTCGGCGTCCTGGTCAACGGGCACTGGCGCCCGGTGCCGCAGACCAACGGCCCGCTCTACCGGATCCTGCCGACCACGCGGCTGTCCTTCGGCACGGACAAGCTGGAGCTGCGCCACGGCGACGAGCGCCGCTACGCCGCGCTGGTGGACATCCGCGAGTACGCCGACGCGGTCGAGCCCGGCATCCTGAACGCCCTGCTCTACGAGCCCAGCGAGTTCATCGAGACGCAGAGCTTCTCGATCCTGCCGCGCCGCGAGGCCATGCGCGCGCTGGAGCTGCAGCGCGACCAGCTGATCGCCAGCGACGACGTGGTCGAGAGCCAGGTCGCCGACATGGACCTGGCGCTGAACGAGCTGGGCGACGGCCAGTTCTGCATGGGCGAGTACCACTACAGCCTGGTCGTCTTCGGTCAAGAGGGAATGGACAGCGTGGCCGATGCCGGCCGCCGTGCGGCACGTGCCATCGGTGCCGTCGGCGAGTCGTCCAGCCTGCAGATGGCGCCGGTGGACCTGGTGGCCGATGCGGCCTGGTTCGCGCAGATGCCGGGCAACTGGCAGTGGCGCCCGCGGGCCGCGAAGCTGTCTTCCCGTGCCTTCGCGGCACTGGCCTGCGGCCACAACTTCGCGCGCGGCAAGCGCGACGGCAACCCCTGGGGCGAGGCGCTGGCGCTGCTGCGCACGCCGTCAGGCCAGCCCTTCTACCTGAACCTGCACAGCAGCCCTGCGGGCGCCGAATCGGCCGACGAGAAGCTGCCGGGCAACACGCTGATCATCGGGTCCACCGGCGTCGGCAAGACGACGCTCGAGATGTTCCTGCTGGTGCTCACCCGCAAGTGGCGGCCGGCGCCGCGCATCGTGCTGTTCGATCTGGACCGGGGCTCCGAGATCACCGTGCGGGCGATCGGCGGGCGCTACTTCGCGCTGCGGGCCGGCCAGCCCACGGGCTGCAACCCGCTGCAGCACGAGCCGACGCCCGCCCGGATCCAGTTCTGGGAGCAGCTGATCCGCATCTGCATCGCCAGCGAGGCGATGCCGCTGATGCCGGCCGACGAGCGCGCCATCGCCGACGCGGTGAAGGCGGTGGCCATGATGCCGGCGGGCCTGCGCCGCTTCTCGACGATCCGCCAGAACCTGCCGAAGAGCGGCCAGAACAGCCTGTACGAGCGCCTCGGGCGCTGGTGCCAGGGCGGTGCGCTCGGGTGGGTGTTCGACGAGGCCGACGACCGGCTGGGCGACCTGCAGGCGTCTTCGGTCATCGCCTTCGACACCACGGACTTCCTGGACCTGCCCGAGGTCCGCACGCCGGTGATGCTGGTCCTGCTGCACGTGATGGAGGGCCTCGTCACCGGCGAGCGGCTGATCTACGTGATCTCGGAGTTCTGGAAGGCGCTGGACCACCCCGTCTTCAGCGACTTCGCCAAGCAGAAGCAGAAGACGATCCGCAAGCACAACGGTCTGGGCATCATCGACACCCAGAGCCCGTCGGACGTGCTGAGCCACCCCATCGGCCGCACCATGGTCGAGCAGAGCG
>CAZQPN010000480.1:0-2910 GCA_964595215.1 uncultured Rubrivivax sp.
ATCTCCGAGGAGATCGAGCGCCTGGGCAAGAAGAGCCAGCAGCTCACCAAGGAGATCTACGCCAGCCTGAACCCGTGGCAGGTCACGCAGATTGCCCGCCACCCGCAGCGCCCGTACACGCTGGACTACGTCGAGGAGGTCTTCACCGACTTCCAGGAGCTGCACGGCGACCGCCACTACGCCGACGACCTGTCCATCGTCGGCGGTCTGGCCCGCTTCAACGGCCAGGCCTGCATGGTGCTGGGCCACCAGAAGGGCCGCGACACCAAGGAGCGCACGGCGCGCAACTTCGGCATGTCGCGCCCGGAGGGATACCGCAAGGCGCTGCGCCTGATGCAGCTGGCCGAGAAGTTCGGGCTGCCGGTGTTCACCTTCGTCGACACGCCGGGCGCCTATCCGGGCATCGGCGCCGAGGAGCGCGGGCAGTCGGAGGCGATCGGCCGCAACATCTTCGAAATGGCGCGCCTGCAGGTGCCGATCATCAGCACCATCATCGGCGAGGGCGGCTCGGGTGGGGCGCTCGCCATCAGCGTCGGCGACCAGGTGCTGATGCTGCAGTTCTCGGTCTACTCCGTCATCTCGCCCGAGGGCTGCGCGTCCATCCTCTGGAAGACTGCGGAGCGCGCATCCGACGCCGCCGAGGCGCTCGGCATCACCGCGCACCGCCTGAAGGCGCTCGGCCTGATCGACAAGATCGTCAACGAGCCGGTGGGCGGCGCCCACCGCGACCCGAAGTGGATGGCCGCCGCGCTGCGGCGCGCGCTCGGCGACGCGCTGCGCCAGGTGTCGGACCTCACGCCCAAGGACCTGCTGCAACGCCGCTACGAGCGGCTGCAGGCCTATGGCCGCTTTACCGACACGACCGACCGCTGAGTCGCGCATCCGGCCCGCGAGGCCGACACCGTTCGGCACGGTCGCGGCCGCCGGTCCTGCCGTGGCCATCGCCGTGGCGGTGAGCGGCGGCCGGGACTCCACCGCCTTGCTGCATTGCACAGCGCGCGCGGCGAAGGCCGCCGGCGTGCAGGTGCATGCGCTGCACGTGCACCACGGGCTGCAGTCCGATGCCGACCGCTGGGCGCGCCGGCTGGCCACGCGCTGCCGCCGCTGGGCGCGTGCCGGCCTGCCGTTGACGCTGCACGTGCGCCGGCTCGCCGGCGCCCCGGCGTCAGGCGACAGTGTCGAGGCCTGGGCACGCCGCGGACGCTACCTCGCGCTGGCCGAAATGGCCCGCGCGGCCGGCTGCGACACCGTGCTGCTGGCGCACCATCGGGAGGATCAGGCCGAGACGGTGCTGTTGCAGCTGCTGCGCGGCGGAGGCGCACGCGGCCTGGCGGCGATGCCAGCGGCGGCCGAACGCGACGACGGCATCCGCTGGCTGCGGCCATGGCTGGCGCAGCCGCGGCGCGCCATCGAGGCCTACCTCGCGCGTCATCGCCTGCGCTGGATCGAGGACGCGAGCAACGCCGATCTCCGCCACGCCCGCAGCCGGATTCGCGCCCGGGTCTGGCCGGTGCTGGTGCGGTCCTTCGCCGATGCAGCCTTAGTCCTCGGCAGCGCCGCGTCGCGCGCCGCCGAAGAAGCGGCCTGCCTGCAGTCCCTGGCCGACATCGACGCCCAGGGGTGTGTCGACGCGGGCGGCGCGCTGCGCGTCGCGCCCTGGCTTCGATTGCCGCCGCCGCGCCGCGCCAACCTGCTGCGGCACTGGTTGCGGGTCGGGCTGGGCCGCGGCGCGCCGCACACGCTGGTTGATCGGTTGATGGACGAACTGGCGCCGGGACGGACGGCGGTCTGGCAGGCCCCAGGTGGCACGCTGAGGGTTTACCGTGGCCGCGTGACGTGCAAGCAGTCACCCGTCAGGTCATCGCCATCTGCCGACGGCACGTCGCCTGGCGATGCGATGGCGGACATGGCGCAGGCCATGGCCGGCAGGGCGGTCGGTGAGGGCGCCGCGTGTCCGGCCGAGCTGGCGCTCGACCTGCGCCCGCCCGGGCGATATCCGCTGCCCGGCTGGGACGGCGCGCTCGTCGTGAGCGACGTCGCCGAGGGCGGCGTGGCCATCGGCCGCCTGTCCGACGTGCGCGTCACGCCGCGACGCGCCGGTGACCGCTTCCAGAGCCACGCCGGTGGCCCGCCGCGCATGCTGAAGAAGCAGTTCCAGTCGCTTGGCGTGCCGGCCTGGCGGCGCGACGGCCCCGTGTTGCGTGACGCCGACGGCGTGCCTCTGTTCGTCGCCGGCTTGGGGCTCGACGCGCGCGCGCGCGCGCCGGCCGGTCGGCCGCAGCGCGCCGTCAGCTGGGTGCCAGACGCGGGCCGATAGAATTGCGGGTTTGCCCGCATCCGGCGGTCTGGATCTGCACGACGACCTCTCCATGGCACTCATCGTTCACAAGTACGGCGGCACCTCGATGGGGTCGACCGAACGCATCCGCAGCGTCGCCCGGCGCATCGCCAAATGGGTGCGCGCCGGCCACCAGCTCGTGGTGGTGCCGTCGGCCATGAGCGGCGAGACCAATCGCCTGCTGGCGCTGGCCAAGGAGCTGCAACCCGAACTGCCCGGCCCGGCCAGCCTGCGCGAGCTCGACGCCATCGCCGCGACCGGCGAGCAGGTGTCGGTCGGCCTGCTGGCGCTGGCGCTGCACAGCGAGGGCGTGCCAGCAGTCAGCCTGGCCGGCTGGCAGGTGCCGGTGCGCACCGACAGCGCCTTCACGAAGGCCCGCATCACCGACATCGACGACGCCCGCGTGCGAGAGGCGCTGGGTGCCGGCCAGGTCGTCATCGTCACCGGCTTCCAGGGCATCGACCCGGACGACAACGTGACGACGCTCGGGCGCGGCGGGTCGGACACGTCGGCGGTCGCGGTGGCGGCGGCGCTGAAGGCCGACGAGTGCCTGATCTACACCGACGTCGACG
>CAZQPN010000481.1:0-2896 GCA_964595215.1 uncultured Rubrivivax sp.
TGCGCATTCCACTGATCGCGGACACCCATTCCAGACTGATCGCGGACAGCGTTCCAGACGATCGCGGACACCCTGGGTAGGGTGCCTGAGTGACGAGCTGGATGGTAGGCCAACTGTCCGCCATCAGTTTGGAACGCTGTCCGCGATCAGCTTGGAACGGGGCCTGCCGGGTTGTCCACGCGGCGCCCTGGCGCCGGGTGGACAACCCGGTGCCGAAGGCGTCTTTGATGCTGTTTTTGTGGGACCCGGCAGCCTTGTCCACGGCGGCGGCGGCGCTTGCGACGCTACGCCGCCGCGGTGGGCAAGGCGGGGCCGAAGCGGTACTCGGGTGGCGCGCCTGGGTTGCCGTCAGGCTTGGTGTTTTGCCCGGCGCAGCGACTCGCCCTTCAGCGCCAGGGTGTGCGAGCCGTGCAGCAGCCGGTCCATGATGGCGTCGGCGATGGTGGGCTCGTTCAGCCATTGATGCCAGGCGCTGGTCGGCAACTGGCTCGTGATCAGCGTGCTGCGGCTGCCCACCCGGTCGTCGAGCAGTTCCAGCAAGTCCTGGCGCTCCTGGGCGGCGATGGGCGCGATGGCCAGGTCGTCCAGCACCAGGACATCCAGCCGCGCCAGCGTGGCCAGGCGGCGGCCGAAGCTGCCGTCGCCATGGGCCACCTGCAACTCCTGCAGCAGCCTGGTCGCCCGGGTGTACAGCACGCTGAAGCCCTGGCGGGCGGCCTGCTGTGCCAGCGCACATCCCAGCCACGTCTTGCCGCAACCGGTGGCACCCGTGATGAGCACGTTGCGGCCATGGCGGATCCAGTCGCCGCCGGCCAGCGCCGTGATCAGGTGGCGGTCCAGCCCGCGGCCGGCACGCCAGTCGATGTCCTCCACGCAGGCACTGCTGACCTTGAGCTTGGCCGCCTTCAGCAGCCGCGCCACGCGCTTGCCGTCGCGCCAGTCCAGCTCGCGCTGCACCAGCAGCGCCAGGCGTTGTTCGAAGGGCAGCTGCTCAGCGGCGGCTTGCATGCCCGTGTCGCCCAGCGCGGCGATCATGCCGTCCAGGCGCAGGCCGCGCAGTTGGTCCAGGGTGTGTTGTTGCAGCATGGCGGTGTCGTGGTCCGTGTTGGTAGTTATGCCGGGGTTGGGGTGGTGGGTCATTGCGGTGGCCATCAGTGGTGCCCGTAGTAGCCAGGGCCGCGCACGTTGTCGTGCGCAGGCATGGGCGCAGCGGTGCCGCCATCCCCGCCCAGGAGGCTGCTGCCCTGCCGGTCCAGGCCGCAGGCCAGGATCGACTTGACGCTGCGGTAGTTGGGCGCGCGGATGGACTGCGCGCGGGCGCAGGCGGCTTCCAGGCGCTCGTTGCCGTACTCCCGTGCCAAGCGCATCAGCCCCAGACAGGAGCGGTAGCCCTGCTCGGGGTGCGCACGGTGCGCCATCTGCCAGCGCACCACGCCGGCAGTGGCCGCGCCGATGCGCTCACCCCAGCTGATGAGCTTGGCCGGCGTCCACTGCAGGTGCGCCCGGTGCGACGCCGACATGTGCTCAGCCACCGTGGTGAAGCCGCCGACCTTGGCGCTGCGGGCATGCGCGGCAACGCGCTGGCGGCGCAGCAGCACCTCCAGCGTGCTGGCCGTGATGCGCAACTCCACCGCCGCGCCGACGTGCTGGTGCGGCACGCTGTAGTAGTGGCCCTCGAAGGCGACGTGGTAGTCGATGTTCACGCGGGCGGGCTTGAACTGCGCCAGCACCATGGCGGTGGCCGGCAGCGGCTTCAAGGCCGGCGCGTCCAGTGCGGCGAAGGCCGAGGCCCTGCAACCGGGCAGCTTCTTGAACGGGCGCTGGTTGAGGTCGGCCAGCAGCTCGGCAATGGCGCGGTTCAACTCCGCCAGGCTGAAGAAGCGTCGGTTGCGCAGCCGCGCCAGGATCCAGCGCTCCACGACCTGCACGCCGACTTCGACCTTGGCCTTGTCTTGGGGTCGGCCCGGCCGCGCAGGCAGCACGGCCACGGCGTAGTGCTCAGCGAGCTCCTGCATCAGCCGCGCGGTGGCGGGCTCGTAGGCGTCGGGGTTGGCGATCAGCGCGCGGGGCTGGTCAGGCACCAGCAGCCGGGGCACTCCGCCGATGAAGCCCAGCGTGTCGATGATGGCACCCACCCAGTCGGCAGCCGTCTGCTGCCAGGTGGCGCAGGCGTAGGTGTAGTTCGATGCGCCCAGCACAGCCACGAAGACCTGGGCGCGGCGGATCTCTCCCGTAGAGGAATCGACCACCGGCACCGTCTGGCCGGCGTAGTCCACGAACAGGCGCTCACCGCCGGGGTGGATCTGGCGCATCGAGCGCTTCAGCCGCTTGGCCCAGGCGCGGTACTTCTCGCAGTAGGCGCTGTAGCGGTAGGCTTGCTGGCCCACGTCAGCGCGGTACTCCTCCCACAGCAGTTGCAGCGTGACGCCGGGGCGCTTGAGTTCCTGGTGCAGCGCGGCGTAGTCGGGCTCAGCCCGGGTGGAGCTGCGCGGGCGGGGCGGCGGATACAGCCTGGCCTGCAGTTCGTCATCGCTCAGCGTGCTGGCCAACGGCCAGTCCACGCCGGCGTCGCGGGCGTACATCGCGATCTCACTGACGGTGGTCTTGCTGACGCCCAGGGCGGCCGCGACCTGCCGCAGGCTCAGACCGGCGTCGCCGGCCAGCAGTTGAAGTGCTTGTCTGATCTTGCTCATGAGGACCCTTGGTGTGGGCATCGCCTCTCCCGGCCAAAAAGCCCGGCAGCCTATGCCTCGTTGGGTCACTCAAGACACCCTGCCGGTGTCCGCGATCAGAATGGAACGCTGTCCGCCTTCAGCGTGGAACGGTGTCCGCCATCACCGTGGAATGCTGTCCGCCATCACAGCGGAATGGTGTCCGGGATGGCGTGGAATACGCA
>CAZQPN010000482.1:0-2893 GCA_964595215.1 uncultured Rubrivivax sp.
CACGCCCTCGGCCACTGCCATCGCGACGATGTCGGTCAGGTAGTACTCGCGCTGCGCGTTGTCGTTCGTCAGCGCCGCGACCCAGCGCTTCAGCGCCGCCGTCGGCGCGGCCATCATGCCGGTGTAGACCTCGCGGATGGCGCGCTCGGCCTCGCTCGCGTCCTTGTGCTCGACGATGCCGAGCACGCCGCCGCCGCCGGCGTCGCGGCGGATGCGTCCGTAGCCGCTCGGGTCGGCGAGCTCGACGGTCAGCAGCGCGAGGCACTCGCCGCCGCAGGCATCGACCAGCGCGGCGGCGGTCGCCGGGCGGATCAGCGGCACGTCGCCGTTGAGGATCAGCGTCGTCGCGTGCCGGTCGTCGAGCGCCGGCACCGCCTGCTGCACCGCGTGGCCGGTGCCGAGCTGCGGCATCTGGCGCACGCAGCTCACGCCCCGGCCGGCCACGGAGGCCTCGACCGCCTCGGCGCCATGGCCGGTCACCAGCACCGTGCGCAGCCCGGCGTGCTTGGCCCCGAGCCCCGCTGCGGCATCGAGCACGTGCTGCAATAGGCTGCGCCCGGCCAGGTGGTGGAGCACCTTCGGCAGGGCGGATTTCATCCGTGTTCCCTTGCCGGCGGCCATGATGACGACATTGACTGCCATGCGTGCGAGACCCCAGGAGCCGTGGTGGCGGTGGCCGATTATCGGCCTCGGCCTGCTCGCACTGGTGCTGCTCGGCGGCTGCAGCGCGGTCAGACTTGGCTACAACAACGGCCCATCGCTCGCGCTGTGGCAGGCCGACCGCTGGCTGGGCCTCGACGGCGCGCAGAAGGCCGATTGGCGGCCGGCGCTGCAGCAATGGTTCGACTGGCACCGTGCCAGCGAGCTGCCGCTCTACGCCGCGCGTCTGGCGGACTGGCGCGCGCGCGCCGGGCGCGACGTCGACGCCGCCGAAGTCTGCGCGGCGTCCGACGAGGTGCGCCGCTGGGCCTGGCGCGCATTCGACGCCGCGCTGCCGGCCGCCGCCGAGCGTCTGCCCGGCCTCGGCGAGGCGCAATGGCGTGCCTTGGCCGAGCGCCAGGCCGAGCGACTGGCCGAACTGCGCGCCGACCACCTGCAGCCCGACCCCGCCGACCGGCGCGCCACGGCGCTGGACCGCGCCGTCGGGCGCGCGGAGGACCTCTACGGCCCGCTTGACCCGGCCCAGCGCACGCTGCTGGCGGACGCGCTCGCGCGCTCGCCCTTCGACCCCGAGCGCTGGCTGGCCGATCGGGCGCAGCGCCAGCGCGAGCTGGTCCAGGGGCTGCGCGAGGCCCAGGCGCTGGACCCGGCACGACGGGCAACGAGGTTCAGGGAGATTGCGAGCGCTTACTTCGAAGCGAGCGGCGCGGATGCCGATCCGAACGGCTGGCGTGCCCGCTGGCGCGCCCACACCTGCGAGACCTCGGCCCGGCTGCACAACAGCGCGACGCCGGCGCAGCGCGAGCGGCTGCAGCGGCGGCTGCAGGCTTGGGAGGAGGACCTGCGCGCGCTCGCCGCGCGGGCAGCGTCCTGATCCTGGGCTGACGGCGGCTTGCCCGCAGGTGAACTCCGGCCGGCTCGGCGGGCCGGATCGCCGGCGCGGCCGTCCGGAACCCGTCAGGGCAGCGTGACGGTCACCGTGCGTGGGTTAGGCCCGACGCGCGGGAAGTCGATCAGCGCAGCGCGGAACAGCGCCTGTTGCAGCGCGCCGCCGGCGACGTTGGCGCCCTCGTTGCTGGCACGCGCCTCGTACAGCGGCTTGCCGGTCACGGCGTCGCGCAGCAGCACGCCGACCTCGCGTTCATAGCGCGTGCGCGCGTGCAGCTGCGGCCACCACAGCGGGTCGGCCCAGGCGCGCCGGCCGGGCAGCCAGCCGCCGTGCCACCAGATCGGATCGGCCCAGAGGTCGATGTCGGTGCGCGCGTTGCGCGCGGCCACCTGCACCCGCACGTCGGGCGCCTCGCCCGGCCCGGCGGCGACGAAGCCGGCCTGCTCCAGCGCCGGGCGGGCGGCGTTCTCGAGCGCGGCGGCGGCGTCCGGCCGGCTCTGCTGCGACGGCAGGCGGTCGAAGGCGTAGCGGCCGGGCTGGCGGTCGGCCGGCCAGTCGCCGTAGGTGGCGATGTCGGCCTGCATGGTGTTCAGCCCGGCGCATCCGCCCAGCAGCGTAGCCGCCAGCAGCGCGGCGGCCAGGAGCGTTCGGCGTTCGGTCATGTCTGCGTGTCCTCCATGGAAAGCCAGCGTAGCGGCTGCGGCGCCTGGCCGGCACCCGCCGACGGCGCGCCGCAGGGCTCGTCGTCCGGGTCGAAGGCGCGGTCACCATCGGTGTCGGCCACGCCCGTGGCTTGCACCGACCGGAAGGGGTAGAGCTTGTGGTCCATCAAGTGCGACGGCACAGTGTGCGACATCGCGCGCAGCATGTTGTCGGTGCGGCCCGGGTACTGGCGCTCCCACTCGCGCAACATGGCCTTGACCTGGACCCGCTGCAGGTTGTCCTGGTTGCCGCACAGCGTGCACGGGATGATGGGGAACTGCCGCACCTCGGCCCAGCGCTCGAGGTCGGTCTCGGCGACGTAGGCGAGCGGGCGGATGACGACGTGCCGGCCGTCGTCGCTGACCAGCTTGGGCGGCATGCCCTTGAGCCGGCCGCCGAAGAACATGTTCATCAGCATCGTCACCACCATGTCGTCGCGGTGGTGGCCGAGCGCGATCTTGGTCACGCCCAGCTCGCCGGCGACGCGGTACAGGATGCCTCGCCGCAGCCGCGAGCACAGGCTGCACATCGTCTGCCCTTCAGGGATCAGGCGCTTGACGATCGAATAGGTGTCCTGGTTCTCGATGTGGAAAGGCACGCCGAGCGCCGTCAGGTACTCCGGCAGCACGTGCTCGGGGAAGC
>CAZQPN010000483.1:0-2890 GCA_964595215.1 uncultured Rubrivivax sp.
CGCGAAGAAGGCCGTGACCAAGAAGGCACCCGCCAAGAAGGCGCCGGCGAAGAAGACCGCCGCGAGGAAATAGCTCGCGTCGCTCGCCGCAGGGGCGGTGACCGGGGGCGGCCGCGAGATGCGGCGCCCGCCCTTGTGTCGCTCGAGGTTGGACGAGGCAGGGCGCACCGGCCGGCGGAGGTGGCGACGCGGCTGCCGCCGTCCGGAGAATCGGGCTTCGCCGCCTTCAAGACCCCTTCAAGACTTTCAGCGCCGGATTGAAGGCATCGTTTCACGGAAGTCTGGTACATGCTCGAGGCATCACTCGCAGGTTTCACCCCCTGGTCCGCGCTCGTCGGCGGCACCTTGATCGGGCTGGCGGCGCTGCTGCTGCTGTTGTGCAACGGCCGCATCGCCGGCATCAGCGGCATCCTGGGCGGCAGCCTGGAACCAGAGCGCGGCGACCTGCTGTGGCGCGTGCTGTTCTTCTTCGGCCTGCTTTCCGGCGGGCTGGTCATGTGGTGGTGGCGGCCGGTCGCGCTCGACATCCGCATCGACGTCTCGACGCCGGCGGTGATCCTCGCCGGCTTGCTGGTCGGGTTGGGCACGCGCATTGGCAGCGGCTGCACCAGCGGCCACGGCGTGTGCGGCGTCGGTCGGCTGGCACCGCGCTCGATCGTGGCCAGCGCGGTCTTTGTGGCCACCGGCATGCTCACGGTCTATGTCGTGCGCCACGTACTCGGGGGGGTCTGACCATGATCGGACTGCTGGGCACGTTCTGTTCCGGACTGCTGTTCGCCATCGGCCTGGGCATCGCCGGCATGACCCAGCCGCAGAAGGTGCTGGCCTTCCTCGACGTCGGCGGCGACTGGGACCCGAGCCTGGCGCTGGTGATGTTCAGCTCGGCAGGCATTTATCTCGTGCTGCACCGGTGGGTGCTGCGCCGCGGCCGGCCGCTGGCGGGCGAGAAGTTCGCCCTGCCGACACGCAAGGACATCACTGCGCCGCTGGTGACGGGGGCGGCGATGTTCGGCGCCGGCTGGGGCCTGGTCGGGCTCTGCCCCGGGCCGGCGGTCGCCGCGCTGGCGAGCATGCACGAGGGCGCGCTGGTGTTCTTCGTCTCGATGATCGCCGGCATGTATGCCTACGGCACGCTGCACGTGGTCGGCAGCCACGACCCGGACAGTGGCGCCAGCGCTCTGGACCGGACGCGCGGCCGGACCTGAGCGCATTGCAGTCCGCACTTCCCCAGGAACAAGGAACAAGGAGACCCCATGATCTTCAGGCAGCTTTTCGAACCGGTGTCCAGCACCTACACCTATCTGCTCGGCTGCGAGCAGACGGGCCAGGCGGTGCTGATCGACCCGGTGCTGCCGGCCTGGCAGCGCGACCTCGAGGTGTTGAACACGCTCGGCCTGAAGCTGGTCTTCACGGTCGACACCCATATCCACGCCGATCACATCACCGCCGCGCGCAAGTTGAAGGCGGAAGCCGGCAGCCAAATCGCACATCCGGCGTTCGACGGTCTGGCCTGCGTCGACGTCGGGCTGGAGGAGGGCAAGCCGCTCGAGGTCGGCAGCCTGCGCATCCACCCGCTGTTCACACCGGGCCACACCGACGGACACCACGCCTACCGCGTCGGCGAGCGCGTGCTGACCGGCGACGCGCTGCTGATCGACGGCTGCGGACGCACCGATTTCCAGAACGGCGATGCACCGACGCTGTACCGCAGCGTGCACGACAAGCTGTTCTGCCTGCCCGAGGACACGCTGGTGTACCCGGGGCACGACTACAAGGGCCGGCGCGTGTCCAGCATCGCCCAGGAGAAGACCCGCAACCCGCGTCTGGGCGGCGCCAAGCCGCTCGCCGAGTTCGTCAGGATCATGGCGGATCTGGACCTCGACGACCCCACGTTCATCGACCACGCGGTGCCGGGAAACCGTGCGTGCGGTGAGTGTCCGCAAGGTGTGCCCGAGGACTTGGAGCAATATTGCGAGCAGATCGCCCACAGCGTGCAGGGTGGGTGAGCCGGGCCTGTGCGCCGGAGCGTTTCATTTTTTTAAGGAGAGAGTGATGAGGACTTTTTTCAACGGTTTGGTGCTGGGTTTGCTGGTGGGAGGCATTCTGGGCTGGTTCGGCCACGCGAGGTGGGGGCAGCCGTCGCCCGCCAATGAACGCGCCAGCCAGCAGGCCGAACAGGCGACGCAGGCCGCCGGGGCCACGGTGTTCCATGCCGTCGAGGCGATGAAGGCCAAGGCGCAGGCGCTGAACCTGCAGCCCGAGCGCATCCGCGAGGAAATGGCGCGCACCGGCCAGATCGTGCGGCGTCAGGCCGTGGAAATGGCTGCGCCGGTGGTCGACGCCGCCGCCGAAGCCGCGACCACGGCGCGGATCAAGGCGGCGCTGGCAGCAGACCCGAACCTGTCGGCGATGGACATCTCGGTCACCACCAGCGGCGGCACGGTGACCCTGGAAGGCAAGGTGCCGACCGAAGAGCAGGTGGCCCAGGCGGTCGTCATCGCGATGGAAGCGCCGGGGGTCGAACGCGCCGTGTCCAAGCTGGTCGTGGCGCCGCGTTGATTTTGTCGTGCGGGCGGCCTCCGGCCGGCCCGCATTCTTTTGAAACTTTTGCAGGAGATCCACCATGTCCAAACGTGACGAATACGCGACGAAGATGAAGCAGCAGATCGACGAGACGAACAAGGCGATCGACGAACTCGAGCGCAAGGCGGCCAAGGCCAGCGACGCCGCCGAGAAGAAATACAACGAGCAGATCGCCGCGCTGCGCAAGCAGGCCGACGAGGCGAGCGCCAAGCTCGACGAGCTGAAGTCGGCGGCCGAGGACAGCTGGGAAAAGATGGTCGACGAGGTCGAGCGCGTGGCCAAGGTGTTCAAGCAGTCCTTCAACTAC
>CAZQPN010000484.1:0-2878 GCA_964595215.1 uncultured Rubrivivax sp.
GTTCCGCTTCGAGACCGAAGACGAGGCCGTGGCGCTGGCCAATGCCACCGAGTTCGGCCTCGCCAGCTACTTCTACAGCCGCGACGTCGGCCGCATCTTCCGCGTCGGCGAGGCGCTGGAGTACGGCATGGTCGGCATCAACACCGGGCTGATCTCGACCGCCGAGGTGCCCTTCGGCGGCGTCAAGCAGTCCGGCCTGGGCCGCGAGGGCGCGCACCAGGGCATGGACGACTATGTCGAGCTGAAGTACCTGTGCCTGGGCGACATCCAGAAGTAGGCCGTCACCTTCGCGCGGCGCGCGCCGCCGCCGCGCTGGCGGTGGCCGCCGCGCTGATCGCCGGCTGCGCGGCGTCGGGCCCGGGTTCGAACCCGCCGTCGCTGACCTTGCCGGCGGATCGGCCTGTCGTGCTGCTCGGCGAGGTGCACGACAACGCCGTCCAGCACGCGCTGCGCCTGCGTGCCTTCGAGGCCCTGCTGGCGCGCGGCGCGCGGCCGGCGCTGCTGATGGAGCAGTTCGACCGCCAGCGCCAGGACGCGATCGACGCCCGCCGCCGCGCCCTGCCGCCGCCGGACGCCGACGCGATCATCGCCGCAGGTGCCGGCGGGCCCGGCTGGCAGTGGGACTTCTACCGTCCCTTCATCCGCCTCGCGCTGGGGCACGACCTGCCGATCGTCGCCGCCAACGTCGGCCGCGACGAGGCGCGCGCCGTCATGCGCGACGGCCTGGCGGCGCATGGCTTCGACGCCGCCGTACCCGCCCCCGTGCTGCAGGCGCAGGCGACGGCGATCGAGGCCAGCCACTGCGGCATGGTCGGTGGTGACCTGGCGCGGCGCATGGCGCTGGCCCAGGTGGCGCGCGACCAGGCCATGGCGCGCGCGCTGCAGGCCCACGCGTCGCGCGGCGCCGTGCTGCTGGCCGGTAACGGCCACGTGCGCACGGACATCGGCGCGCCGCGCTGGCTGGACGCGGTGACGCGCACGCGCAGCGAGGCGATCGGCGTCGTCGAGACCGGCGACCCGACGACGGCCTTCGACCGCCGCGTCGTCACGCCGGCCCAGGACCGGCCGGACCCCTGCGGCGGCGTCGGCCGGCCGCGCGGAAAGCCGTGCCAGCGCGGCGCGACCGGCGTGTCGGTGCCGACGGGGACGCGGCGCGAGCACAGGCCGAGCGGCCCGGCGGCTCCGATGCGTGCACATTGCGCCTTTCGCCCGGGTCGCTGCTGCGGGCCGGCAGTTGGCGTTGCTATGCTTGCAACCTGTTACATCATGCCGCTGTCCGGCCTGCCCCTTCGTGTCCACGCATGCGCCGCCCCTGAACTTTCCGCCCCTGTTCGATCTCGATCCGGGGCACCGCGCATGGCCACGGCCGCCCTTCGCATGGCGCCACGGCGAGCCGCCGGCGGCCAACGTGCGGCAGCCCTGCCGGATCGAGACCGGCGAGGGGCCGGCCGCGGAGGGCGAGTTGCTGGCCTTCGACCTCGGCTCCGGGCGGCTGGCCTGGCGCCGGGCAGACGGTCTGCGCGAGACGCTTCCCTTCTCCCGCTGTCGGCGGCTGACGCTGACGGCGCCGCTGCGGCCGATGGACGTCGGGCAGAGTCGCCGCCAGAACCTGCTCGCCGCGGTGCGGCCGACCGAGCACCTGGATGGCGCTGCCGGGTCGGTGCTGCCGATGGCCGAGCACGCGCGCAGCTATGCCCTGTTGCCGCGCGGCGCCGGCGGCCGGACGCTGCGAGGCGACACCGTCGGCGACGTGGAGGTGGCCGAGGGTCTGTTCCTGTTCGAGCCGGCGGACGACGACACGGCGCTGCGGCGCGTCTTCGTGCCGCGCGCAGCCCACGGCGCCGTCGAGCTCGGGCGCACCGCGCTCGAGACCGCGATGCAGGCCTGGGCCACGACCCCGGCACAGTTGCTGGCCTGCATCGAGGCCCAGGGGGAACAGCCGGTGCCGCCGCTCGGCCTGGCCGCGCAGTCGCTGGGGCTGCTGACGGCCGCGCAGGTCGAGCGCTGCCTGCCCGAGACCCGGGACGACCGTCCGCTCGGACAGGTCCTGATCGACAACGGATTGATCACGCACGCACAGCTGCAGGCACTGATCGCGCACAAGATGGGTTGCGCCGTCGTCGACCTGACGCGATTCGTGCCGGAGCGCGCGGCGCTGGCGCGCCTGCCGCAGCGCGTCGCGTTCGCGCAGCGCGTGCTGCCCCTGTGCATCGTGCAGGACAGCCTGTACATCGCCTCCGACCTGGCATTCACTGCCGAGCGGCAGCGCGCAATCCAGGCCTACACCTCGATGCCGCTGGTGCCGGTGCTGGCGCGCACCGCGCACCTGAGCGCCGCGCTGCGCGACCTGGACAGCGGCGCAGGGTCTGCGGGCGCTGCCTGACCTGCGGCCGGCGGGGTGCACCGCGCGGATGGCGGTGGGCGCGGGATAATCCGGCGATGCCCCGCCCCGTCCGATCCCAGTACGAAGATTTCATGCGCCACGTGTTCGAGCACGGGGTGGCCAAGGCCGACCGCACCGGCACCGGCACGCGCAGCGTGTTCGGCCACCAGATGCGCTTCGACCTGCGCGAGGGCTTTCCGCTGGTCACGACCAAGAAGGTGCACCTCAAATCCATCATCGTCGAGCTGCTGTGGTTCCTGCAGGGGTCGAGCGACAACAACTGGCTGCGCGAGCGCGGCGTCACCATCTGGGACGAATGGGCGCGCGAGGACGGCGACCTGGGCCCGGTGTACGGCGTGCAGTGGCGCAGCTGGCCGACGCCGGACGGCGGCCACGTCGACCAGATCGCGCAGGTCGTCGAGCAGCTGCGCAGCAACCCCGACAGCCGCCGCATCGTCGTCAGCGCCTGGAACGTGGCCGAACTGCCGAAGATGG
>CAZQPN010000485.1:0-2875 GCA_964595215.1 uncultured Rubrivivax sp.
GCGGCAGCACGTCGATGTTGCGGCCGCCGCGGATGGCCTCGCAGGGGTGGCAGTACTCGTTGATGAGCCCGTCCACGCTCCAGGTCAGGTTGTACTTCAGCGCGTTGGTCGGGAACGCCGGCAGCGCGCCGACGCGCATCTTGACCTCGTGCAACGCGTCGAAGCCCTGCGCCAGATGATGCGCGACGATGCCGATGAAACCCGGCGCCAGCCCGCACTGCGGCATGAAGATGCTGCGCGCGCCGTCGGCCAGGCGCTCGATCGCGCGCGTCGCGGCAACGTCCTCGGTGAGGTCGAAGTAGTGACAGCCGGCCTCGCGCGCGGCCGTGGCCACCATCACCGCCTGGTGGTAGGGCAGCGCGTTGATCACCGCCTGCCGGCCGCGCAGCAGGTCCATCAGCGTCGCCGCGTCTGCGGTGTCGGCGACCCGCGTGTCGATGCCGGCCGATGCCAGCGCGGCCAGCGCGGCGGCGCTGCGGTCCACCACGGTGATCTCGTAGTCACCACTGGCAGCAAGCCAGCGGGCGATGGTGCAGCCGATGTGGCCGGCGCCGAGCAGCAGGGTGCGCATGGGAATTCCTGGGCCGTTCGATGGCGTCACTCTATCGACGGGCGCCGTCGGAAGCTACGTCAATTTCGACGTAATATTCTCTTGAATAGACGTTTCGTCAGTAATTTCTGCCAGACTGGCGACACCTACCCGACATGAACCTGGACGAACTCGACCGCCGCCTGCTCGCGCTGCTGCAGGCCAACGCGCGCGAGAGCACCGCCGCGCTGGCGCGCCGGCTCGGCGTCGCGCGCACGACGGTGCTGGCGCGCCTGGCCCGGCTGGAGCGCGCCGGCGTCATCGTCGGCTACACCGCGCGGCTGGCGCCGGGCGACGCCGAGCGGGGCGTCGAAGCCTTCGTCGGCATCGTCACCGACCCCAAGCAGGCGCGGCTGGTGACGCAGCGGCTGGCGGCGATCCCGGAGCTGCGCCAGCTGTGCTCGGTGAGCGGCGAGTTCGACTACATCGCGCTGCTGCGCGCCGAGACCACCGCGCGGCTGGACGCGCTGCTCGACGAGATCGGGGAGATCGCGGGTGTCGAACGCACCACCAGCTCGGTGGTGCTGGCACGGCGGGTCGACCGGACCTGAGGCGCCGCCCGTCGCCGCGCGGCGCGCTCAGCCCGGCCCGAGCATGCGGCGCGGGTCGACCCAGGCGTCGAAGTCGGCGCCATCGACACCGGCCGCCCGCGCCGCCTCGCGCAGGCTCAGGCCGCCGTCGTGCGCCGCCTTGGCGATCGCTGCCGCGCGGTCGTAACCGATGTGCGGGGCCAGCGCGGTGACCCGCATCAGCGAGTGCTCGAGCAACTCGGCCGCACGCGCCCGGTCGGGCTGCAGGCCCTCGACGCAATGCGCACTGAAGCTGTCCATCGCGTCGGCCAGCAGGCGCAGGCTGTCGAGCACGTCGTGCGCGATCAGCGGCTTGTAGACGTTGAGCTCGAGCTGCCCCTGCGACGCCGCGATGCCGACCGCCACGTCGTGCCCCATCACCTGCACGCAGACCATGGTCAGCGCCTCGACCTGGGTCGGGTTGACCTTGCCCGGCATGATCGAGCTGCCAGGCTCGTTGGCCGGCAGCCGCAGCTCGCCCAGGCCGGCGCGCGGCCCGCTGCCGAGCAGCCGGATGTCGTTGCCGATCTTGGTCAGCGCCACCGCCAGCTGGCGCAGCGCGGCGTGCAGGCCGACCAGCGGCTCGTGCCCGGCGAGCGCGGCGAAGCGGTCGGACGCCTCGACGAAGGGCGCGTCCAGCCGCTCGGCGAGCCGCCGCACCACCTCGCGCGCGAACGCCGGATGCGTGTTCAGCCCGGTGCCCACCGCGGTGCCGCCGATCGCCAGCGCGTGCACCGGGCCGAGCGCGTGCTCGATCGCTGCCTCGGCCAGCGCGAGCTGGGCGCCGTGGCCGCCGAACTCCTGTCCCAGCGTGACCGGGGTGGCGTCCTGCAGGTGCGTGCGGCCGACCTTGATCACGTCGGCCATCGCACGCGACTGCGACTGCAGCGCCGCGCGCAGGCGGCCCAGCGCAGCCCGCAGCGGCCGCGCCTGCCGCACTGCGGCCAGGTGCATCGCGGTCGGGAAGACGTCGTTCGACGACTGCCCCCGGTTGACATCGTCGTTCGGGTGCACCGGGCGCCCGAGCGCCTGCGTGGCCAGCCGGGCCACGACCTCGTTGACGTTCATGTGGCTCTGCGTGCCCGAGCCGGTCTGCCAGACCGACAGCGGGAACTGGTCGTCGAACTCACCGGCCGCCACCCGCGCAGCGGCATCGGCGATGGCGTCGGCGAGGTCGGCCGGCTGCAGGCCCAGCGCCCGGTGCGCCTCGGCCGCGGCGCGCTTGACCTCCGCCATCGCGTGCACCAGCGCCATCGGCATGCGCTGCGTCCCGATGGCGAAGAAGCGCCGGCTGCGCTCGGTCTGCGCCCCCCACAGCGCGTCGGCCGGCACCTCGATCGCACCGAAGCTGTCGCGCTCGGTGCGGGTGGGGCCTTCGGCGGACTTGGGGACAGAGTGCATGGAGGCAGCTTACGCCGGCGCGCGACGCCGCGCCAGCCGGAATCACGGAGGCGGCTCACGGCGCCCCCTGTGGCCCTTGCCACAGGATCGCGGCCGCGATGACGCCCGACAAGCCCGCGTCCGACCAGCTCGCACAAACCCTCGGCCGCCCCGGCCTGGATAGCGAAGTTCTGCCGCGACTGCGGCGCGAAGCGGCCGCCCTACCAGCGCGACCTGCCGCCGCGCGGCTGATCACGCATCGCGCAGGGTCTTTCAGTCGGCCAGCGCCGAGCGCATCGCGTCGATGACGGCCTTGTAGTCCTTCTGGCCGAAGATC